>NZ_JBNKYW010000256.1:0-8189 GCF_050301095.1 Roseibium sp. | reverse complement strand
CCCCGTGCCGCGCCTGTGTCTTTCTGACCTGGCATCCGGGCCTGCCAAGTGGTTGGCAACAAACAGCTGACAGGCTGGCGAAATGAAAAACGACAATTTTTCAGAGGCTTGGATCGCTAAATGGAAATAGTCTTTTCCGCTCGACCCGGTTTCGGCCTCGCCAGACGGCGGAAAACCAGGCGTCAGAAAGTGCTCACCGCCTCGCAAAGGCGCGTGACCTCCTTCAGGAACTGGGCGTTGTAGTCTTCCCGGTAACTGACGAAATATTCGAGAGGCGGGATCTCGATCGAGGTTTTGATCACGCACAAGCGCCCCTCGTCGACATAACGGCGAAAGAAGGCGCTCGGCAGCACAGTGACCCCCAGTCCATTGGCGGCAAGTTCCGCAAGCGCGGCCATGTTGTTGCTGTTGACAGTGCTTTTGAACTTCAGCTTCGGATTGTCGATGATGTCCTTCAACATCGGACGCAGCACCGAGCCGCGCGACTGAATCAGTATCCTGTGTTGCGTCAGCTCTTCTTTCGAAATGAGTCGGCCCTGCAGCCCCAGTTTCGGGTGACACATCCATGCCATTTCGATGCTGCCGAGGGGCAGGCTGGTCACCAGGGGATGATGGCTGGCCCGCGGGCAGACGATGAAGTCGATCTTGCTTTCCGCAAGGCGGCTCAGCAGGTCGCTGGTGAGTTCGACTTCCGGCTCAAGCGTCATGCCCGGATAGCGGTCCGAGATCCGCTGAAGCAGTTCGGGGAGCCACGAATAGGCGATCAGGTCAGTCACCCCGAGGCGGAACCGGCGAGGCGCCCCTGCCTGAGCCTTGGCGATTTCGATCAGGGAATTGTTGAGCTTGAGGATTTCTTCGGCGATCTCGCAGACATCGCGCCCAGTCGACGTCAGCGCTGCCTTGCGGCTGGTTCGGTCGAACAACGGTGTTGAAAAGTGCCCCTCCAGTTCACCGATGCGTTTGGAGACCGTCGATTGCGTGAGGTTGAGGTAGTCCGCCGCCGCCTCGAATGTTCCCAGGTTCGCGACCCAGTACAGAGCTTCCATCTGCTTGATGGTGAACATGCCAAATCCATGAAGTTTAGCGATATAAAAAGTAGAAATAATATCGCTTTTAAAAATATTTAAGTCAAGGAACGATGAGCAGGTCAAGCCGTCGACGACGCAAATCATAAGAAATGAAAGACTGAAAATGCCTTTGACCAATTCATTGCCGTCCAGCGCGGGAACCAACGAACTCATCGATTTGTATCGCGGCATTGCCACTTCGCTGATCAGTGACAACCTGGGCCGGATGACCGGCGCCACGGGAATTCTTCCCTATTCGCGAACCTGCGAAATGATCGGAACCGCGCTGACGGTGCGCACGCGTCCGGGCGACAACAAGACGATACATGAGGCGCTTTTGCAGCTTCAGCCGGGACAGGTTCTGCTGGTCGACGGAGGCGGCGATCTCACTCAGGCATTGATCGGTGAAATCATCCTTGCGAATGCAACCGTTCGCGGTGCGGCCGGTCTCGTTATCGATGGCGCCATCCGCGACGTGTCTGCAATCCGCAAGTCGGACACCCCCTGTTTCGCACGTGGTGTGACCCATCGCGGCCCCTACAAGAACGGGCCGGGCGAAATAAACGTTCCCATCACCATTGGCGGCATGGTGGTCCATCCCGGTGACCTGATCGTGGGCGACGAGGATGGGCTTCTGGCGGTCGATCCTGAAACCGCTCTCAGGATTCTCCCGGCCGTCCGGGAGCAGGAGGCAAGCGAAGAGGAGAAGCTCCGGGCGCTCAGGCAGGGATGCCTGACCTGAACACCTGGCCGGAACCGGACTGAAGTCAATACCGCAACCGAAACCCAACTCGCCAGCCTCAACCGCGACCCGGACGCAGTGGTTGAGGTCACCTCGCAAAAGCAAGAAGGGTTTGAGGTTTTTATGTGAGTGATACGAGTGTCCGGGAGCTTGGCAAGGTTCTCTCCGGCGTCGGAGATGCCATTGAAACCCTCAATGTGTCACCGCAGCAGCGCGAAATTCTGAGGCGTTTGGCCGCTTGTGGCGGACGACAGGGTTACAACCAATTCAACCCGCTCAACTGGCTTGTTTCCCCGGCCTATGCATCGGACTGTTCGCAGACGACGATCGAAGACCTGATGCTTGGCGTTAAACGGGACACGCTCGAAAAGCTCCTCGAGCTGTGCAGGGAATTGGATCCAGGCGTCGCCGCTTATGCCAAAGCCACGCTTGCCACGCGCACATATGCCGATCTCCCGGCCTGCGAGTGTCATCGCCTTCGAGTGAAAGGCCCAGGAAGTGAGCTAAACGCTCTCCACATAACCCGGGAAAGTCCACCTCTCCGGTTTCCCCTTATTAAAACGGCGGGTCACTTCAGTGGGAGAAAAGCAGGACCCCGGCCTCTGCGGATTCATGAGACAGATGACCAGCGTCCCCGCGCATCCGGACACCGGAAAAGGGGGCGGACGCTGCAAATCCGCCTGCCCGATGCCGGTTGCCGAGACCCGTCAAATCGAACCCAGTTCGGCGACAAGGTCCTCGGTGGTCATCTGCCGGCAATAGCCCTTGATCGTGGACAATGAATTGTCATGCCTTGCCTGGGTGTACGTCAGGCAGGCATCGGTCACCTGGGTGACCAGATAACCCAGGTCGCAGGCGTCCCGGATCGCGCTTTCGACGCATTGGTCGGTAATCAGGCCGCTGATGATGAGCTGACGCACACCGAGATTGCGCAACACGTAATCGATGTGGGTCGACACGAAAACCGAAGACGACGACTTCGGAAAGACGATCTCGTCCTCCAGGGGGGCGAGGGCGTCGATCACCTTTCCGTCCCAGGACCCCTTGGGAACGTTGAAACCGGTGATCTTGTAATCAAGGCTTCTGTCGCGTCCGTCCAGCGTCAGGCTTTCGATGGTTGTGTAAAGCACTTCGACGCCTGCCGAGCGGCAGGCCGACTGGATCTTCTGCATTTGCGGAATGACACGCGTGTCGAGCTGGTCGAAATACCAGCCGTATTTTGACTCAAACTCATCCGCCGGGAGGTCCTTGAACTCTGCTCCCTGCCGGTGAGCGCTGAAGTTCTGAACATCCACGAACAGAAGAGCGGCATGGTTGGGGTCGATGGGGACTTCACGTGTGAGGGTCATTTTTCTTTGTCCTTCAGAAATTCCAGGATCACCTTGGCAAGCAACACGGCCCAGGCCCTCTGCTGATCCGGGTGGGAGATCAGGTCATTGCGGATTTCGATGAGGCTGTGTGCAAGTCCTCTTGCCTCGCCATGACGGGGAACGAACCAGTCCGATGCGTCTTCGATCTGGTAGGGCTGGTTCATGCCGATCTCCATTTCGGGCCGTTGTGCCCTGACGAGCGCCCGCAAGGCTTCGGACGTACTTTTGTCTTTCCTGTAGAGGAAACTCAGTTCCCAGGGACGCCTGATGCCGTCCATGACCGGCGTGAAGCTGTGCACCGAAAAGGCTGCCAGTCTGTCCGCGCGGTCGAACAGGCCGTCCACGGCCTCGTGAAAGGGCCAGAAGACCTCGTCGATCCGTGCCTGCCTGTCTGCCGGGTCGAGACCGCGGTTTGCGGGTATCGTCACGCCGTCGCTTGCTTCGGGAATGGAGTCCGGTGCTTCCGGTGGCCGATTGCAGTCAATCACAAGCCGGCTGAAATTCTGAAGCAACGCCGGGGCGCCCAGCAATTCCGCCAGATGCCGCGTAACCGCGGCGGCACCGATATCCCAGCCGATATGGGCGTCGAGATCGTCGCGTCCAATTCCCAGTCCGTCCAGCCTTTCCGGAACACACTGACCGGCATGTTCACACAGGAGGACGACCGGGAAATCGCTGTTGGGGTTGAGCACCTCCACCGGTGAAGGGTCCCGGCCGGCAAGCAAACGAGGTCCAATCGCCTTCATCTGGCCAATCGTCATACTTTCACTGCCTTGAGTACGTTGGAGGGAACGAGACCGTTGGGCCGGAACAGCAGCAGAAGCACCACGATACCGAGGCCGATCGGATCACGGAATTCCTGCAATTCCGGCGGAAGAAAGGCTGCGAGATAGACTTCGATGAAGCCGAGCACGAAACCGCCGACCACCGCGCCCCGCAAGCTGCCGAGACCGCCCAGGATTGCTGCGATGAAGGCCTTCAGGACGGGCGTGAAACCCATGAGCGGATCGACCGAGGCACGCTGGCTGACCCAGAGCACGGCAGCGACACCGGCCAGCAAACCGGACAGTGCGAAGGCGCCGGCTATGACGGTGTTGGCCCGAATGCCCATCAACCGTGCGACCGCGAAGTCCTCGGCGGCCGCGCGCATGGCAATGCCGGTCTTCTGCTTGGTCATGAAGCGGTCGAGAAACACCAGCATCACGACCGTGGCGGCGATCGCCACGATCTTGTTGACCCCGATGATCAGTCCGCCGATGACAATGCTGTCGGACAGGAATGCCGGCAGCAGCACGGCTTGCGACCGCGCGGAAATGAAATTCTGAAAGACGACCTGCAGGATCATCGCGACCGCAAAACTGGTGATCAGCATCGTTGCGCCCGACGCGTTGCGCACCGGTCTGAAGGCAATCCGCTCCATCGCGACGGCGGCGAGCATTGCGGCGCAGATCGCCAGGGGGACCGAGATCACGAAGGGCACGCCGGCAAGCCCGCAATACATCAGGGTGTAGCCGGAAATCGTCATCAGCTCGCCATGCGCGAAATTGATGAGCCCCATGATGGAGAAGACCACGGCAAGGCCCAGTGCCAGCAGGGCATAGGTTCCGCCGAGCGCGAGCGCATTCGCGCTCTGCTGCAAAAACAAGTCCATCTCATTCAGCTCCCAGGTAAACGTCTTGCAGGTTTTCGCTTCGAGACAGTTCGGCCGCCGTGCCGGCGGAGACAATTCTGCCGCTGGACAGGACGTAGCCGCGGTCGGCGATCTCCAGCGCCATGGAGACATTCTGCTCGACAACGACAAGTGTCACGCCCTGGCCGCGCAGCACGCCAATCAGCTCGAAAATCTGTTCGACGATTTTGGGGGCCAGTCCCAGCGAGGGTTCGTCCAGGAGAAGGAGGCGCGGGTTGCTCATGAGAGCCCTGCCCACCGCCAGCATCTGTTGCTGGCCGCCCGACAGGGTGCCGGCATACTGCTCCCGCCGTTCCCGCAAGATCGGAAACAGGTCGTAGACCCGTTCCCAGGCCGCCTTGATTTCACTACGGTTGCCGATGGCATAAGCGCCCATCCGCAGGTTTTCCTCCACGGACAACGTCGCGAACACCCGACGGCCTTCCGGCGACAGGGTCATGCCGAGCGGGGCCAGCCGTTCCGGGGCATGATCGGTTACATCGGTTCCGTCGAACACCACACGCCCGGAGGCCACGGGAACCAGCCCCACCAGGGCGTTCAAGGTTGAGGATTTCCCGGCGCCGTTGGCGCCGAGAAGTGTAACGATTTCACCCTGATCGATTTGGAAATCGATCCCGCGCACTGCTTCGACAGCGCCGTAATTCACCTTGAGCGAGTCAACTGCCAGAAGCGGCATCGGGGATCCTCCTTCAACGCATCCGCGGTTCCGGGATCAGCGACGGATCGGGCGTCGGCTGTGCCACGAGTTCCCGGGCGCCTTCCGTGACGCGGACCAGGGAGACCTGACGAACGGGCATGCCCGTCGTTCCCTTGTAGGTTATGGTGCTGGTCGCGCCCTGGACGTTTTCCAGATTGGCAATCGCATCGCGCAGATCCTGCGGCTGTGTCGACCCGCTCTCCAGGACGGCCGCTTCAAGCACTTTCACCAAATCGTAGCCCACGGCATTGAAAACCGTTTCGGGTGCCTTGCCGTAGCGGGCCTCGTATTTCTTGTTGAAAGCCTCCAGCGGACTGCCTTCGGTTGCGTGGCCTGCGGTGGAGAAGACAAGTCCCTCGGCGACGGCCCCCAGAGAGAACGTCGTGGGGCTGTCGATGCCGTCGGAACCGATCACCTGGCTTTCAACCCCTGCGGCCCTCAAGGCTTTCAGGAGGGAAGGAAAGTCCGGTTCATAGGCCGAGGTCATGATGACGTCGGGTTGCGGATCAAGCGCGGCGATGCGCGTTGCGATCGCCGAAAAATCCTGCTGGCCGATCGTGTAGGTCGCCTGCCCCAGCATGGTCCCGCCGAGTTTGGTGAGGACCTCGATGAAGTAGACCGGCATCGTCGTGTATTGTGTGTCCGGCGAGTAAATGATGTAGCCGTTACGGTATCCTTGGTCGAATGCCCACTTCGCCGATACCGCGGCCTGTACGTTGTCGCCAGGGAAGTTCGCAAACATGTAGTCGCCGCCGAGAACGGGCAGTGTTGGTGAGGAAGCGCAGGTCGAGATTGCCGGAATCTGCGCGGAACTGACCACGCCCATTGCTGCCAGTGCCGGATCGGCATCGCAGGGCAGGATCAGAACGGAGACGTTCTGATCGGCGAGTTCCTGAACGGCGATCGACGTTTGCGCCGCATCCGAGCGCACGTCTTTTTCGATCAGTTCGATTTTGGTGTTGCCGCCGATGCCGCCGGCGGCGTTGATTTCATCCACCGCGATATGCACGCCTTCCAACACGGGGGCGTCGAAGGGGGCCAGCGCGCCGGTTTGGGAGATCGCGACCCCTACGGTCAATGTTTCTGCCATGGCGGGCCCGGCCAGGCTCGCCGCCAACAGGGTCGATAACATCAGCTTTTTCATGATCTTGATCCTTTGTTCCTCTGGAAAGTCTTATTGTTTCCCCGGTCCGAGGTAGGCTTCGACGACGGCCGGGTTCTTGCGGATCTCCTCTGGTTTGCCCTCTGCTATGAGGCGGCCTTCGTTCAGCACAACGATGCGCGAGCACAGCTGGTTGATCAGGTGAAGGTCGTGGTCGACCAGAAGGATTCCGATGCCCAGTTCCGAGGACAGGTCCCGCAGACGGGTCATCAGATCTTCAGTCTCGTTCCTGTTCATGCCGGCGGCAGGTTCGTCCAGGAACAGGATCGACGGCTGGCAGGCCAGGGCACGGGCAATTTCCACCCGGCGCTGATCTCCATACGACAGTGTGCCGGCATCCTCTGCTGCCTTGTCGAGCAATCCAAGCCTTGCCAGGGCGGCGTGCGCCCTGGCGTAGGCGTCCGTTCCGCCTTTTGTGGACAATGCGGCCACAAGAACGTTCTGATGCACCGACAAGGTCGAGAACAGGCGGATGTTCTGAAAGGTTCGCGCAATGCCGCGTTCGGCCACCTTCTGGGTGGAGAGGCCCGTCAGCTCTTCGTCACCGCGGAAGATCTTTCCTTCGGTTGCCCTCAAGACGCCGGACAACATGTTGAGGCAGGTGGTCTTGCCGGATCCGTTCGGCCCGATCAGGCCGACGATTTCCCCGGGCTGAACCTGCAGGGAAACATCGTTGACCGCTGTCAGGCCGCCGAAGCGCATGGTCAGGTGCTCCGCACGCAGGGTGCTTTCTTCCTGAATTTCCTGCGTTTCGACAGGAGCCTCGATCTTGTCGGTGGTGATGCGGAAGACGCGCTCCTCCCATTCCTTGAGACCGGCCAGGCCGTTCGCTTTCCGGAACATGGCGAACAGAATGATGACGCCGATACCGATCTGGGCTGTTCCAAGGAACGCAGGCACATCGACGCCCGCAATCGAAAAGCCGCTTTCAAGACGTCGAAGGAACTCCGTCACAAGCGTGATGACGACCGCACCGGTGATCGCGCCGGTGACTGTGGTCATGCCACCGACGATCAGCATCGCAAGAAGCAGAAACGTGTCGGAGAAATAGAATTTCTTGGCACTGAAGGCGCCGAGAAAATGGGCGAGAAGGGCACCGGCCAGGGCCATGACCGCCGCACTGAGGACCCAGGCGATCAACCGTTCGCGGCGGATGTTGATGCCGACGGCACCGGCCGAAATCGGGTCCTCGCGGCCGGCCCGCAGTCGCAGTCCGGAAACCGAGTCCCGGTAGAGCCGTGCGATAATGAGGGCCAGAACACAGCCGATCGCGGCTGTCCAGACACCTGTTTCCCGCGGTACGCCAAAGAAGGACTGCGCGCCGCGGGTCACATCGCGCCAGCCGATAATGCCGCCGTGAACGATGATCAGCAGACCCAGGGTGGCAATAACGGAGGCGGAGCCTTCCAGCCGCCCGATTGCCCAGCCGACAAGCAAAGCAAAAATCGCCGTCACGATGAC
>NZ_JBNKYW010000255.1:0-17504 GCF_050301095.1 Roseibium sp. | reverse complement strand
GTGGCCTTCTTCGATGCTGCAAAGACCCGGGTGGCCGTCGCCTGGAACTGGCTGGTCGATACGATTCAAGCCTGATCCCGGTTTCCTTTTACAGGTCTCCGGTTCAACGCAATAAATTCTCCGCCTGGTAAACACCTTGCGAGCCCTTGTGGCTCGCTTTTTTCTGACGTTTTAAGGGCCGCTGATGCCGCCTGTGTTCCGTTGTCTCACCGCTCCTTTTCAAGCGGTCGACGCGTCAACGGACACTGCTGCCCTGGCCGCGCTTCCGGCATGAAGTTCGTAGGGACTTTAAAATTTGCTCCGAGCGTGTACCATCTGTTGAAGGCTCCGTAAAAGCTGCAGCGGGATTTCTACAATGCCTGCATCTTCCGTCTGGGCTTTTGGTGTCAAAAGCATGAGTTTCCAAGAGGTTCTGCCATGAGTGAGCCGATTGTTCTGACACAGGAAAACCTACGCAATCATTTGAAGGGAACGCCGCGCCTGGCAAGACTGGCGGCGGGGCTTGCAGTCAGGATCCGCCACGGCTCCCTGGAATTCACCTTTCCGGACGGCCGCGCTTACCGGATCGAAGGCACGCAGACCGGTCCGCATGGCGTCCTCGATATCCACGACTGGCGTTTCTTCCGGAAGGTGGTGCAGGCCGGAGATGTCGGTGTCGGCGAAGCTTTCATGTCCGGCTACTGGTCCTCCCCGGATGTCACCACCTTTCTGGAAGTCTTCTGCATCAATCAGGAGACCACGATGGCCGCGCTTCGGGGGCGTCCGTTCACACGCTTCCTCCTCTCCGCTCGTCACTGGCTGAACGCCAACACCCGGCGGGGTTCGAAACGCAACATTTCAGCCCATTACGATCTCGGAAACGCCTTTTACGAGGAATGGCTCGACCGGTCGATGACCTATTCCTCCGCCATATACGAAGGCGAAATCAGCGACCTTGAACAGGCGCAGGCGGCGAAATATCGATCCCTTGTCCACCAGACCGGCATCGGACCGGACCACAAGGTGCTCGAGATCGGGTGCGGCTGGGGCGGTTTTGCCGAACATGTCGCCAAGACCGTCGGCGCGCACGTTCGCGCGCTGACGATCTCAAAAGAGCAATTCAACTATGCCCGGGAGCGGATTTTCAAGGCTGGCCTGAGCGAGAAGGTGGATGTGGTCTTTCAGGATTACCGCGACGAACGCGGCACCTTCGACAGGATAGCATCAATCGAGATGTTTGAGGCGGTCGGGGAGGAATACTGGCCGACCTATTTCGCACAACTGGCGAAATGCCTGAACCCCGGAGGCAAGGCCGGTCTGCAGATCATCACCATCCAGGACAGGATGTTTGAGGACTATCGGCGCGGGACGGATTTCATCCAGCGTTACATTTTTCCCGGGGGCATGCTGCCACCACCGGGACGCCTTGCTGAAATCGGCAAATCCCTAGGTTTGCATCTGACTGATCAGAAAATATTTGGCCAGGACTACGCCCGCACCCTCGCCGAGTGGCGGCTAAGGTTCCGCAGCGCCTGGCCGCAGATCCGCCCCCTTGGTTTCGACGAAAGCTTCAGGCGGCTTTGGGAGTTCTATCTCCACTATTGCGAGGCCGGGTTCCGGTCGGGCAATATCGACGTCCGTCAGATGATATACGAGAAAACCACCTGATTCCGCCTTCAGGACGGATGTGGTGGTCTCCGCCTTCCCGGACCATTGAACACCTTGTTGACTGTGTTTCGGGGCGAGGCCATTCGCCGATTGCAAGTGGCTGGACGCGCGCTGCCCCGTTTTTTCCAACCGATGCTGGCAATCCTCGGCTGAAGCCTTACATTGCGAACTTGATCGAACAGAACCCGGCGATTAGCGTCCGGGACAGACAAGATTCCACCGGGTCTGCAATATCCAACAGGCCTGACCAAGCAGGATAGTAAAATGACTGTGTCCGCTTCCGTTGTCGATGCCATCGGCAACACGCCCCTGATCCGCCTGAAAGCGCTTTCCGAGGAAACGGGATGCGAGATCCTGGGCAAAGCCGAATTCATGAACCCCGGGCAATCGGTCAAGGATAGACCGGCCCGGCAGATGATCCTCGAGGCGGAAGCGCGGGGGGACCTCAAGCCGGGCGGACTGATCGTGGAAGGGACGGCCGGAAACACCGGTATCGGACTGGCGCTGGTTGCCAGCGCCCGGGGCTACAGGACCGTCATCGTAATTCCAGAAACCCAAAGCCAGGAAAAGAAAGACATGCTGCGCCTGTGCGGCGCCCAGTTGGTGGAAGTGCCGGCGAAACCTTTCAAGGACCCGAACAACTATCAGCATGTTGCCCGTCGGCTTGCCGAAGAGCTTGCGAAAAATGAGCCGAACGGCGTCCTCTTCGCGGACCAGTGGAACAATCTCGACAACCGCAAGGCGCACTATCTGACCACCGGGCCAGAAATTCTGGAGCAGACGGAGGGTAAGGTCGACGGCTTTATCTGTTCGGTCGGCTCGGGCGGAACTCTTGCCGGAGTGTCCAGCTATCTGCAGGAAAACAAGCCCGGCATCGTCATCGGATGCGCCGATCCGCGGGGCGCCGCCATGCAATCCCTGTTCACGACCGGTGAAGCGAAGGCCTCCGAGGGCGGTTCAATCTCCGAAGGCATCGGGCTCGGCCGCAACACGCCGATCGTTCAGGACGTGAAGGTCGATCACGCCTATACGATTGAAGACGAAGAAGCTCTGCCACTGGTGTTCGACCTTGCTCAAAACGAAGGCCTGCTTCTGGGCGGCTCCACGGCAATCAATCTGGCCGGCGCCCGCAGGCTGGCCAAGGAAATGGGCCCGGGAAAAACCATTGTTACAATTCTGTGCGACCACGGTACACGCTACCAGTCCAAACTGTACAATCCGGATTTCCTTCGCTCCAAGAACCTGCCCGTACCAGCCTGGCTGGAGCGTGAGGTTTCTGTCCAGCCGCCCTTCGTCTAACGCAGAAGCATCGTGTGATGGGGCCAGACGTACCTAGTCTTGCGCAAGACGGCGCCTCTGCGGAAGCAGTCATCCAGGATGCCGTGACAGACGCCGGCATTCTGGACGTCATGGCCAACAATCTGGGGCTGGTCGCGGCCTTCGTCGCAGCCATGTATGTCACTGCCGGCATCTGCGCGGTCCGGGAGGTCATGAATTCACGAACCTCCCAGGGGTCCGTCGCCTGGCTGCTGTCCCTGTTTTTCCTGCCCTATCTGACCGTCCCTCTCTACTTCGTGTTCGGCTGGCGGTCCTTTGCAGACTACGCAAAGATCCAGACGACACTCGGACGTGCCGAGCGGGCGCGGAGAGCCGACGAGCTTGGCCTGACGGACCATGCGGAAACCCGGGACTGGCCAGTACTTTCACGCGTCGCCGGGGTTCCCTTTCTGGCAGGCAACACAAGTTCCCTCCTGATAGACGGAGACGCAACCTTCTCCGCAATCAAGGAGGCGGTCGCCCAGGCAAAAGACATCGTTATGTTCCAGTTTTTCGCCATTCACGAGGATGCGCTGGGTCTGGAAATGGCAGATGCGCTGATCGAAAAGGCACGAGAAGGCATCAGCGTCTACTTTCTCTACGACGATGTTGGCAGCCATTCGCTTTCGAAGAACTATCTGGGCCGCTTGAAGAATGCCGGTGTCAAGGTCTGCGGCTTCAATGAAAACCACCGGTTTCTGAAACTTCTCGGACCGATGCGCCTCAACTACCGGAACCATCGCAAACTTGTAGTGACCGATTACCAGACGGCTTTTGTCGGCGGGCACAATGTGGCCGACCAGTATGTGGGACGCGACAACTGGTTCGGACACTGGCGGGACACCCATGTTCGCGTCGAGGGCCCCGCGGCGGTCGCCTGTGCCCTGTCCTTCGTCGAAGACTGGCTTTGGGCCAGCGGAGAACAGATAGACCTGCCCCAGGTAACCGACATCCCGATGCCGGGAGATGAGTCCGTTCTTGTCATGCCCACCGGTCCGGCCGACAAGCTCGAGGAATGCGCGATCGCCTTCGTGGAAGCCGCGGCCCGGGCCAAAACACGCCTATGGATCACGACCCCCTATCTCGTGCCGTCCCTCGACGTGCAAACGGCACTGTGCGCAGCTGCCATGCGCGGAGTGGATGTTCGCATTCTGCTGCCCGAAAAAAGAGACCACTGGGCGGTCTGGCTTGCCAGTCATGCCTATGAGGACACGCTCGTGCAACGCGGGGTAAAGGTCTACCGGTACACGGACGGCTTCATGCACCAGAAGGTGACCCTTCTGGACAATGATCTCGTGTCCATCGGCACGGTGAATTTCGACAACCGCTCCTTCCAGATCAACTTTGAACTGACGTTGTGGTTTACCCACGAACGTACAATCGCGAGTGTCGAAGAGATGCTCGAGGCCGACTTCAAATGCGCCAAATTGACCTGGCCGGACGCCTTCCAGTCACGCAGCTATGTGTTCCGGGTTCTGGCCCAGGGCGCCCGGCTTCTATCGCCGATCCTTTAGGTTCTGGTAACGGACCGGCAAGTCCGGTAATAAAGGTGGCTGAAGCTGCTCCATCTTTTCCTGGCCTGACATGTCCTTTCTTCCTGACTACACCACCCTTGTCGCCTTTACCGCAGCGGCACTGATACTGACTATTACACCCGGTCCGGACATGACCCTTTTCATGAGCAAAACGCTCATGCAGGGGCGTAAGGCGGGACTGGCGGCGCTGGTAGGCGCCACCTGCGGCCTGGTCATTCACACCGTGCTCGCTGCCGTCGGCGTTTCAGCCCTTCTGGCCGCATCCGCGCTTGCCTTCGTCATCTTGAAGTTTGTCGGGGCCGGATATCTGATCTGGCTGGCCTATCAGGCCATTCGCAACGGATCCTCGTTGACCCTCGAAGCAACCCGAAGCCCAAAACAATCCGTTTTCCGTGTCTGGCTGCACGGGCTGGGCGTGAACATCCTCAATCCGAAAATTGTGTTGTTCTTCGTGACTTTTCTGCCGCAATTTGTCAGCGCTCACGATCCGCACGCCGCGTCCAAATTGATGTTCCTGGGCGGTTACTTCGTCGTACTCTGCTTCCCGATTTGCCTCTTGATGGTTCTGAGCGCCAGTTCCTTCTCCCGCGCGCTGAAGGCATCGCCGAAGGCAATGCGGGCCTTTGACTGGGCCTTTGCAGGGATCATGGGCAGTTTCGCCTTGAAGCTGTTGACAGCCAAGGCTTCCAACTGACGGCATAATCAGCCCTTGAGCAGGTCGCGCAGTCCGGCGGGTGTGACCTGCGCCATCCTTCGAAAGTCGCGCGCCATGTGATGCCGATCCGAATAGGCCGCGACATACGCGATTTCATCCAGCGACTGAGGGCTCACGGCAATCAGCCGGGTTGCCTTTCTGAGGCGGACAAAGCGGGTCAGCCGTCCATATCCAAGTCCGGCCTCGTGCAACCGCCTAGACAGGCTGCGTGCAGACAGTCCGAGCGATGTTGCGGCAGTCGCTAGTGTCGGGTGTTCCCCTTCAACCACTTCCATGTGTGAAACCAATTTCGACAGCAATCGTGCGCCGGCGGGGCCCACTTCCGGACGCATCAGGTGATAAAGCGAAAGCGTCCCCGGCACGGCACCACTGGCCAACGGACGGCGCTTCTGCGAAAGACGGATAACAATGTCGCTGTCGAATTCGATCCTTTCGCCCAGGAACATTCCGAACCGCAAAAGAGGTTTTGAGTGTCCCGTCCGGGTGACGGACCAGATCGCTTCAATCTCGTAACCGGCTCCTTCCAGGGTTCCCGCCGCGACACCCGCCAGCATCGCCGGTCCAAAGGGTTTCTGGTTTGCGGGACGGACATTGTAGGGAGAGAGCACCAACGTGAAGTCATCTTCCCTTTCGATAAACCCGTTCTCCCGGCCTTCGGCCTGAAACCTGATGGCGGATTGCTGCCCGACGAAACCGGACCACTTTCTCACCAGGTCCGGAATGGATCCGGTTCCGGTGATGAGGAAACTGGCAACATCAAAGCCGGATGGCCGACCGAGCGCACGCGCAAGGCCGAATATGGCGTCGCATCCCCTTGCAACATAAAGACGGGCAATCCGATCCATAGGGTCCGGATGGGTTCCCGCTTGAACCGTCTCGAGACCATATACGTCCGGGTACCGCTTTACGGCTTCGCCCGCAAAGCGGGACAACCACCAGTTCCAATAGGCAGAATAGGCTTCGCCAAGGGGAGCGTTGACACTTTCGGACGCGGCAGCCGGACCGGTCGCCACCGGTTGCGAAATTTTGGCGCGAATATTCACAGCCTTCCCCCGACAGTGATGCAGGATGCGGATCACCCTGGGAACAAAACCAAGGGTTTAGCGTAATTGCAAGCACCGATAACGAGGGGAACATGAACAACAGAACCAGCAAACGAACCGTACTCGGTCTGACAGCCCTGGCAATCGTCCAGGCAGCCGGTGTGGCATCGGCCGACCCGGTGCAACTGACGATGCAGGAAATCGACCAGATGATGTCCGGCAATTCCATATTCGGTTTCTTTCCCGATGGCGTCACCGAGTACAGGCAGAACAATCACGAAGACGGTATCGCGGTTGTTGTCGTCAAGGGCGACAAGATCCGCAACATTCCCTGGGAAGCCGTCGAGATCGATGGCAAGGGTCATTATTGCGAGGACTGGAGCGCAGACGGGTGGGGCAAACTCTGCTTTACAGTCACGCGTGCAAACGAAACCAAACCCGTTTTCACCAACGGCAAGGGCAAGGCCAATACCCAGAACTGGCAGAAAGGGTTTGTGGACCTGAATTTCACACAATAACGGCCTGTTCCTCCCTTTCCCGACGCCTGCCGAGGCTTATTGCCGGCAGGCGTTTTTATTTTCTACTGCATGAATTTTGCCCAATTTGACCTTGCACCGCTTCCCGATCATTGCTCAATTCAGGAAAAGAAAATCGGGAGATCAGAATGACCACTGCCTTGTTTCGCGACGACGCTTACCTACGAACCTGCGAAGCGGAAGTGGTTGGGGTGAACGAGCGGGGTGGCATCGTCCTTGACCGCACCGTCTACTACGCAATGGGCGGCGGACAACCCGGCGACAGCGGTCATCTTGAACTTGAAGACGGCAGCCGGATTGAGATTGCGACGACGGTCTATGATGACGACAGGACCTCAATCGTTCATGTGCCTGCCGAAGGACAATCCCTGCCACCAGCCGGAACAAAACTTATCGCTCATATCGACTGGGAGCGCCGTTACCGGCTGATGCGCATGCACACTGCCCTGCACCTGTTGTCCGTCGCCCTGCCCTATCCTGTCACCGGAGGACAGATCGGCGACCCCGAGGGTCGGCTCGATTTTGACATGGGCGCGGAAACCATCGACAAGGACGCGCTCACGGAGAAGCTGAATGCGCTCGCCTCCAATGACCATGAAGTCACAACCGAATGGATCACGGACGAAGAACTCGATGCCAACCCGGGCCTGGTCAAGACCATGTCCGTCAAGCCGCCACGTGGCTCCGGCCGGGTTCGACTGGTCCGGATCGGCGGCGATATCGACCTGCAGCCCTGTGGCGGCACCCATGTCTCCAGAACTTCGGAGATCGGCCGGCTGGAGCTTGGCAAGATCGAGAAGAAGGGCAAGCAGAACCGGCGCGTTCGCATTCGACTGGCGGACTAGTCCGGATAACCAGGGAGGCGGTCATGAAACTATCTGGCAGTTGTCACTGCGGTGCAGTTCATTTTGAAGTCGAGAGCAAAGCCCCCTACCCTTACATGCGCTGCTATTGCGCGATCTGCCGCAAGATTGGAGGAAGCGCCGGATATGCAATCAACCTGTTGGGGGATGCGGGCAGTCTTAAGATACAGGGCGCGGAAGCAAAGTCGGTCTACAACGCCGTCATCGATGGCAAGGAAAGTCCGGCGGAACGACATTTCTGCAGCCGCTGCGGCAGTCATCTTTGGGTCTGGGACCCGCGCTGGCCGGCCCTAGTTCATCCTCACGCGGGGGCCATCGATTCCCCCTTGCCAACACCGCCGGAAACCGTCCATATCATGCTAGAATTCAAGCCCGATTGGGTGAACCTGCCCGATGGACCTGGGCACGTTCATTTTCAAGGCTATCCGGACCTGTCCATCGAAGATTGGCACAAGTCCAAGGGACTGTATGAGACTTAAGGAAATCCAATGAACGACCATCCTCTCGTTTCCACCCAATGGCTGGCCGATCATCTGTCTTCGCCCGATCTGGTGGTCATCAACGCATGGATGCCGCCTGTCACACATCCCGACGCGCCGCCCGTCTACCCGGAAGCGCACATTCACGGGGCCGTATTCTTCGACGTCAACGAGATCTGCGACAAGAGTTCCGATCTGCCGCATATGCTTCCGCAACCGCATGTGTTTTCCTCCGCAATGCGCAAACTCGGCATCGGCGACGGCCAGACACTGGTCGTCTACGACGATTTCGGCGCCTACTCGGCACCGCGTGTCTGGTGGACCTTGCGCAGTATGGGAGCGGAACGCGTCTTCGTGCTGGATGGGGGCTTCCCGAAGTGGCGGGCAGAAGGCCGTCCTTTCGAGGACGCCGTTCCGCGCCGCACCCAAAGCCATTTTTCCTCGCGCCTGAACAACGCCGCGGTCGCGGACATCGACGATATCCGCAACGTCATCACCTCTGGAGCTCGCCAGATCCTGGATGCACGCTCTGCCGACCGCTTCGAAGGTACCGCACCTGAACCACGCGCGGGTCTGCGTGCCGGGCACATGCCGACCGCACAAAACCTGCCTTTCAATCACCTTCTCAGCGAGAACGGCACGTTCCTGCCCAGGGAGGATCTGATCAAGACCTTCCAGGAGGCCGGCATCGACCTGAACCGTCCTGTCACGACCACCTGCGGCTCCGGCGTCACCGCTGCCATCCTCACCCTTGGGCTGACCATTGCCGGAGCCCGGGATCTTGCCCTTTATGACGGTTCCTGGGCCGAATGGGGCAGCCGGGACGATACCGAGGTGGCAACCGGCCCGGCTTGACCGGCAACAAGGCTATTCGCCGGCTTGTGCGGCGACCTCCAACTTGCTGGACTTCGACTTTGGCTCGCCACCGATCCGCATCAAGACGTCTGCTCTGGTGCCTTTCAAGTGGTGACCGGGCCAGATTTCCAGGGCGTTTATAAGGTCTCCCCTGGGATGCCGGGAGAAGACCTCCTGCCGTGTTTGCTCCGTGATCCGCCGCCGCCCCATGCCAAAGACGTCACACATGGCGCCGCGCGACAAGAGGTGGGCTTCCGCCCCGAATACCCTGTCCGAGACATAGGCATTAAGATGCAGGCCGATGGCATCGGCAATCTTGCGCACCTTCGCCCGGTCATGGCCCTTGCCGACAAGATGCTGGTGGCACCTTTCCGCACCGCTGACGACGAAACAGCACTCACGCGGCTCTGTCTGTCTTCCATCGGCCAGTCCGACGTCGTGCAGGATTGCAGCTGAGAAGAAGATCTCGCGATCCACCTCCAGCCCCCTGTAGCCTCCCAGCAGCATTCCCCAGACATAAGTTCTGAAACTGTGCTGCATCAGTTCGCTGCCCTGAACCTCTTCCGCGAAGGCGCATGCATCACGCACCAGCGGCGTCTCCTGCGGCATCAAGCCCCCGAGATCGGCCCCAAAGCGCCGCAGCAGCCCGACCCGGTCCAGCACTGCGTCCATGGTCTCCAAAAGGGAAATCCTGCCAAGGTTTCCGATCAGCCGAATTTTCTCGCTTCTGGTCAAGCGTCCGAGGCTGTAAGCCCCCTGCCGCCGCCCCCAGGCAAGCGATCCCATCGGGGCATCTTCCGTCGGTTGTTTGTGCAAGGTGTCCATTGCCTACTCCATTTTTTTGTACCGTATCGCACAAAAATAGACATGTCGATAATTTTATGCGACTTGGTAAAAAATGAAGACGACAGCCAAACGTGGCAGGCCACGCAAATTCGACGAAGATCTCACCCTCGACCGGATCATGCAGGTGTTCTGGAAAAACGGGTATTCGGCGACTAGCCTGGATGACATCGCCGAGGCAACCGGCCTTAACCGTCCGAGCATTTATGCCGCCTTCGGCGGCAAGAAAGCCATGTTCCTGAAGGTAATCGAACGGTTCGCCGATCAGATGGAAGAGCATCTGCGCAAGGCCGGTCAGCAGGTGAGCGGCCTCAAACCGCGCCTGAAAGCCATCATGTCCGCGGCTATCGACCTTTATACGGGACGGACGGAAATCTCGGCTGCCCCTTTCGGCTGCCTTGCCATTTCCACGCTGCCGCCGGTAGCAGTCACCGACCAGGAGTTTCAGGCCGTGCTTCAGCAGGTCAACAGGCGCATGGATCTGGGATTTGCCGACTTGATCCGTGGTGAGACGAAAGGCGCCTTGCCCGAAACGCAGGTAACGAATACGGCTCAGCACCTCTCCCTGGTCCTCCATGGACTGTCCGTGCGGGCACGGAGTGGCGAAGAGGCGGACAGCCTGAGAGAACTGGCAAAGGATGCCGTGGAAAAACTGGTACCGGATATAGCCTGACGCCAAGTTTCAGGCCTTGGCATTCACCCCCGGTTGTGAAGATCCAGGGACCACGTCAGCGTGAAGGGTAACGGTGTCCAGAAACCGGTTTTCAAGTTTGCCGCCCGCAACATTTCCGCCGTCCAGGTGTTGCAGCCCAGAAATGCATTAAAACCACCCTTGGCCGGAAAGAATATGTCGTGAGCGCCGTAGGCACCGCCCTCAATCGATTGCGGCAAACCTGTGGCATCGGGCTGGAAACTGTCGGCAATCCGCTGCACCAGAACGTCAAAAGCCTCAGGTGCCAGCTCAAGCGCCCGCACTCTCTCATGCGGGATCGGAATACTCCCGACCCGGGTGACATGCATGACGGACCGGTCCCAGGTCAAGGCGTCGAGAACTGGCCCCGGTTTCAAATCTGACCATGTCGGCGTTTCAATGTAGAAGGACCGGCTGCCCCAGCCGAATACGATCCAGACGACGCCCGGATAGTCCAGTTCCAACCCGGCTTTCGAAACAAAACCAAAACGTTTCAGAACATCGGGATCGGCGGGAAGTGCTATGTCCGTGTGGATCGGATTGGAAAGAACAAGTATGCGCCTGCCGCTTTCTTGCGGCTGGACGGTTGCCGCAGCGGAATCGAAGAAGACAAACGGCCTTGGAACCATGGTTCCAAGGCCGATCGCAATTGCAATAAACAGCGTGACCAAACCGGCCCCAATCAGGGTATTTCGAACGAAGCCGGCCACGCCAGGTCTCACAGAACCCGATCAGTGATGCAGGATCTGGCTGAGGAACAGCTTCGTCCGTTCATGCTGCGGATTGGTGAAGAATTCCTCCGGTTCGTTCTGTTCGACAATCTGGCCGGCATCCATGAAGATCACACGGTTGGCAACCTTGCGGGCAAAGCCCATTTCGTGAGTGACGCACAGCATGGTCATGCCTTCTTCGGCAAGGCCCACCATGACGTCCAGAACTTCCTTGATCATTTCCGGGTCGAGCGCGGATGTCGGCTCGTCGAACAGCATGATTTTCGGGCTCATGCAGAGCGAGCGGGCAATGGCCACGCGTTGCTGCTGGCCACCGGAAAGCTGACCCGGGTATTTTGCTGCCTGTTCGGGAATCTTGACGCGCTCCAGATAGTGCATCGCGACCTCTTCCGCCTCCTTCTTCGGCATCTTGCGAACCCAAATCGGGGCCAGGGTGCAGTTTTCCAGAATGGTCAGATGCGGAAAGAGATTAAAGTGCTGGAAGCACATTCCGACTTCACGGCGGATTTCGTCGATCTTCTTCAGGTCGTTGGTGAGTTCGTTGCCTTCAACCATGATCTGACCGGCCTGATGCTCTTCCAGACGGTTGATGCAGCGGATCATCGTGGACTTGCCCGACCCCGACGGGCCGCAGATGACGATCCGTTCGCCGCGCATCACCTTGAGGTTGATGTCACGTAGCACGTGGAAATCGCCATACCACTTGTTCATGTTCTTGATTTCGATCGCCACATCCGTGTCGGAAATTTTCATTTTTGCGCGATCGGCTGCGAGCTCTTCGTCGCGTACTGCATTCTCAGTCATAATGTCTTACTCCAGGAGTGTCTTTGGCCGGGGCGCAGCGGAACATCGCGCGCCCCGGAATCGAAAGGCCCTATCGTTTGTGTCCGGTATGCAACTTGTGCTCCATGAAAATGGAATAGCGTGACATGCCGAAACAGAAGCACCAGAACACCATTGCCGCGAACAGATAACCTGTATGTCCGGTACTGGGTGTCGACCAGGTTGGATCCGTAAACGAAGACTGGATCTGTCCAAGCAGGTCAAACATGCCGACGATCAGAACCAGGGTCGTGTCCTTGAACAGCCCGATGAAGGTGTTCACGATACCCGGAATGACCAACTTCAATGCCTGTGGCAGGACGATGAGATACATCATCGGCCAGAAGCGAAGGCCAAGTGCCATGGCACCTTCGTACTGCCCCTTCGGAATTGCCTGCAGGCCACCACGCACGACCTCCGCCATATAGGCTGCCGAGAACAGCGTCACACCGATCAGCACGCGCAGCAGCTTGTCGAAGGTCACCCCCTCCGGCAGAAACAGCGGCAGCATCACCGATGACATGAACAGCACGGTGATCAAGGGCACACCACGCCAGAACTCGATGAAGATGATCGAGACCATCTTGATGATAGGCATTTGCGACCTGCGGCCGAGAGCAAGCGCAATTCCGAGCGGCAACGAAGCGACGATACCCGTCACCGCGATGACAAGCGTCACCAAAAGCCCGCCCCATACTGCCGTTTCAACAATCGGCAGGATAACGGTGTCACCAACAACCAGCCCAGTCAGGAGGAAGTAGGCAACAATCGGGAAAGCGATGAGAAACAAGACTGCATTGAGCCGTTTCAGGGGAGCGCCCGGGATTGCCAACGGTACAAGAAGAAGAAGGAAGAGCGCATAAACGATGTTAACGCGCCAGACTTCCTCTGTCGGATACCGGCCGTATATGAACTGCGGAAGGTAAGCTTCCACATATGCCCAACAGGCGCCGCTGTGACCACCGTCTTGCGGCAGACAGGCATCGCGACTGTCTCCGCTCCAGACCGCGTCAACAAACGCGAACTGGATGAAAGGAGCGATCAGTGAATAGGCAATCAGAATGCCTATGACTGTCAGGATCGTGTTGCCGACCGATGAAAAGAGGTTCTGTCTCATCCATCCGATTACACCGGTGGTTGAGATGGGCGCCGGCAAGCGCGGCGCTTCCTCGGTTCTTATTTGGAACAAATCAGTGTTCGCCATGAAGAGCGCTCCTTACCGTTCTACGAGCGCCATGCGCTGGTTGTACCAGTTCATGAAGGCCGACGTTATGAGGCTGAGCGACAGATAAACCACCATCCAGATACCAATGATTTCAATCGCCTGACCCGTCTGATTCAAGACTGTCCCGCCCATGGAGACAAGATCCGGATAGGCGATGGCCACAGCCAGTGACGAGTTCTTTGTCAGGTTCAGGTACTGGCTCGTCAATGGCGGAATGATAACCCGCATAGCCTGAGGGATAACAACCAGGCGCAGGGTCGGTCCGTTCCGCAACCCGAGCGCATGCGCTGCCTCTGTTTGTCCGTGGCTGACCGCCTGGATGCCCGCACGCACGATCTCGGCAATGAACGAGGCTGTGTAGATCGACAAGGCCGCGGTAAGAGCCAGAAACTCGGGAATGACGTTCAGTCCGACATTCAGCTCGAAACCCTGCCGCAGAATGGGCCCGGATTCCACGAAATTCGGGTGCTCCAGACTGACCGGCATGCCCGCAACAAGATACGTGACAATCGGCAACCCTATGATCAAACCGAGCCCGGTCAGGAAAACAGGAAATGGTTGTCCCGTTGCATCCTGACGCTTGTGTGCCCACCGGGAAACGACGATGGAGGCAATGATCCCGAATATAAAGGCATAGCCTATCCACTCGGACCCGCTTTCAAGAATTGGCTTGGGAAGCCGCAGTCCGCCGATATTCAAGTGAAACGTATCGAAGAAAGACCACTTTTCACGTTTTCCCGGGATCGATCGCAAAACCGCGAAGTACCAGAAGAAAATTTGGAGAAGCAGCGGGATGTTCCGCACCAGTTCGACGTAACAATAGGCCAAACGATTGATGACCCAGTTATTCGACAACCGGGCAATACCAAGGATGAACCCGAGTATCGTGGCGAATAAGATACCAACTCCGGCAACCAGCAGAGTATTTAGAAACCCTACGTAGATCGCCCTGCCATAACTGGACGTTTCGGAATAGGGCACCAACGACTGGTTGGTACCAAAACCTGCTGTATTTTCCAGGAAACCCCAACCGGAGGCAATGTTCTGCCTTTCCAGGTTGGCAATCGTGTTCGTAACGATGACATATCCGAAGGAGACCAACGCGACAATCAATACCACCTGGTAAAAAATGCCGCGGACCTTAGGATCGTTCAACAGCGAAGCACGCGCCGGCGCCCCCGCCGAGTCCTGCTCCATTACTGACATAGAACCTCGCCCAGTTTATTACGGAAAGAGCCCGGCCCGAAGCCTCTCCTCTTTCACGTTCACAACTGCTTCCGCTGCGCTTTGTTGCGCGCTCCCCTATCGGCCTGAAGCAGTTTGTTCCCCCCACGCGACTTCCGGTATAGTCCGTTTTTTCATGCGTGGAATTTATTGAGGGTTCCGGCAGGCGTGCCGCCGGAACCCCTTCAACCCTCAGATAAATCGAGGATCAGCGTACCGGCGGAGCGTACATGAAGCCGCCTTTGCTCCACAGGGCGTTCACGCCGCGGGCAATGCCGAGCGGGGTGTCCGGACCAACGTTGGCATTGAAGGATTCTTCATAGTTGCCAACGTGCTTGACGACGTTGTAAGCCCAGTCGTTGGAGATGCCGATGGCTTCACCGAACGCACCTTCAACACCCAGAAGACGCTTGATGGACGGATTGTCGGAAGACTTCATCTCATCAACGTTTTCAGAGGT
Source organism: Roseibium sp. (assembly GCF_050301095.1). Classification (GTDB taxonomy): domain Bacteria; phylum Pseudomonadota; class Alphaproteobacteria; order Rhizobiales; family Stappiaceae; genus Roseibium. The sequence continues at coordinate 2,518 of NZ_JBNKYW010000255.1, read as the reverse complement.
GACGCCGAGTTCTTCGGCATTGATCATGGCGTTCAGGGTCCACTTGGCGATGTTGAACCATTCATCATCACCCTGACGGACAACCGGACCCAGCGGCTCCTTGGAAATGATTTCCGGAAGAACCATGTGGTCGCCCGGGTTGGTCAGCTTCAGACGCTGAGCGTAGAGGCCGGAAGCGTCCGTTGTGTAAACGTCACAGCGGCCAGCATCATATGCGGCGACAACTTCGTCGGCTTTTTCGAAAGCGACGATTTCGTACGGCATGTTGTTGGCACGGAAGTAGTCAGCGACGTTCAGTTCGGTCGTGGTGCCGGTGTTGGTGCACACGGATGCGCCGGACAGTTCCAGAGCGGACGTCACACCGAGGTCCTTGCGGACCATGAAGCCCTGACCGTCATAGTAGTTCACGCCGGCGAAGTTCAGGCCGAGCTGCGTGTCACGGGACATGGTCCAGGTGGTGTTGCGCGACAGAACATCGACTTCACCGGACTGGAGAGCCGTAAAGCGTTCTTTGGCGGACAGCGGAGTGAACTTGACAGCAGACGCATCGCCAAACACTGCGGCAGCCATAGCCCGGCAGAGGTCAACGTCCAGACCTGTCCAGTTCCCCTGTGCGTCCGGGTTCGAGAAGCCCGGCAGCCCCTGGCTCACGCCACACTGAATGAAGCCCTTTGCCTTGACGTCTTCCAGCGTCGTTGCACCGGCAGCCGTCGTCAGGGCGGCTCCCATAGCAGCGCCGAGTACGAGCGGAAGGATTTTTTTCGACATGGATATGCAGCCTTTATTTGTTACCCATACTTATTTTTTTTGTCAGGCTAGACTCGAAGATATCCTCACCGTCTCGCTTTTCGGACGATATCGACCTTGACGGCCATTTCCTCCGGACATCAACTGTCCCACCCAACGGCTCCATACGATGGCATTTAGCCGTTCGGGTCAAGTACTTGGTGCAGATATCTCGTCAAAATTCTCGAGCCTTCCGCCAAATGCGCCTCCGATTGACGCACAAACAGCCAACATGTCGAAATCGAAATCGCGCAATGCCTAAAATGGCTTCAATCCATTTAGAGGCGGATACGTCAGGGTTAATTCCCGCATGAAAATTAGCTTGATTTTCGCCCTGCAACCGGGCCGACAAGCGGGTTGCGGACGAACGACGTTCAGCTAAAGTGCCCCTCCAAGCAGGAGGCGGTTCGGCCGACCTCCAAAATCACCTCAAATCGTTGATTCCCATGACCAGTTCAAACAGCTCATCGCGCCTGAAACCCGACACCAGGCTCGCCCATTCGGGCCGGGATCCGCAATCCTTCCACGGGTTCGTCAATCCTCCCGTAGTCCATGCGTCGACCGTTCTTTATCCCGATTCACAAACCCTGGTGACCGGTGGGCAGACCTACTCCTATGCCAGGCGCGGCAATCCCACGACAGATTCCCTGGAAGACGCCATCAAGGAAATGGAAGGAGCCGCCGGAGCGAAGATCGCCAACTCGGGCCTGAACGCCATCGCGCTGGCGATCCTGTCCTGCGTGAAGGCCGGCGACCACATCCTGATCGTCGACACGGCCTACGGGCCGACGCGTCACTTCGCCGATACGGTGCTTCCGAATTTCGGTGTCAGTGTCGAATATTTCGACCCGCACCTGGGGTCGGACATCAAGTCGCTGTTCCGGCCTGAAACAACCGCGGTCTTCACCGAGTCTCCTGGCTCCCTCACCTTCGAAATGCAAGACATCCCGGCGATATCTGCGGCAGCTCACGAGATCGGCGCGACCGTTCTGATGGACAATACCTGGGCAACGTCGCTCTATTGCCAGCCCCTCGCCCTGGGCGTCGACCTCTCCATCCAGGCAGGTACCAAGTATATCGTGGGCCATTCCGATGCCATGCTCGGGGTTGTCGCCGCCAACGAGAAAGCCTGGAAAGGTCTGAATGCAGTCCATGGAGCAATGGGCAGTCACGTTGCGCCCGACGATATTTTCCTCGGCCTGCGGGGCTTGCGGACCTTGTCTGTGCGCCTGGAGCGGCACCAGAAAAATACACTGACCGTGCTCGACTGGCTGAAGGACCAGTCCAGTGTCGGCTCAATCAGTTACCCGGCCCTTCCGACGGACCCGGGCTACGAGATCTGGAAACGCGATTGCTCAGGCAGTTCCGGCCTGTGCGCCTTCCATTTCCCGGATGGCACCAGCCAGGACCAGACGCACGCCTTCCTGGACGCACTGCAACTGTTTGGTCTCGGCTATTCCTGGGGTGGGTTTGAAAGCCTTGCCATTCCGGTCCGGCTGAAAGGCATGCGCTCGGCGACCCCGGTGTCCGAGACCGCCCAGTCCGTCCGCCTGCACATCGGTCTGGAAGATCCGGAAGACCTGATCCGGGATCTCGATCAGGCGCTGAAAAAGGCCTTCGGCTAGATCACGAGCAAATTACGGCGCGGTCAGATTGTCGGATCGCGCCGTTTTTCCTTGTGGATCAGCCACAGGTTCCGGAAGTAGATCAAAAGGCCCAGCCCCTGCCCGGC
>NZ_JBNKYW010000254.1:0-10727 GCF_050301095.1 Roseibium sp. | reverse complement strand
GGGCGGCAAGGACAACGGCGGACCCGGCCTCAGGCCCCAGTATCATGAAAACTATTACGGCGCGTTCGTGCTGGATCCGGACGGTCATAACATCGAGGCCGTCTGCCACCTGCCGGAATAAGCCTCCGCTACCCGAAGGCGACTTTCGCTGAAAGACACTTTCTCTGCCGGTCGGGCGGATCTCCGGAACCCGCCAGCCCGGCGATATCGACTGCAACTCTGGAGTTCGAAATGCATAAAAGCCGGTTGGGCGATCTGGTGATCGATTGCGAAGGCGGGGATATCGAGGATCACGCCGCCTTCTGGGCGGGAACCCTCGGGCGGACGGTGGAAGCCAACCCTACGAACCCAAGATATCGCCGTCTTGAGGGCAAGGACGACGAGATCGGCATCCTCGTGCAACGTGTCGAACATTCCTCGCGCGTTCATCTGGACGTCGAGACGGATGACCCGGACAAGGAAGTTGCCCGCCTTGAAAAACTCGGCGCGAAGGTCTTCCAGCGTTTCGAGCGCTGGGTGGTGATGGAAGCACCCAGCGGACACCGGTTCTGCGTGGTCAGCCCGCAGCTTCCGGGCTTTGAGGAAGGCGCGGTCTCATGGGAGGAATAGGTTGCCAGGCCGGTCACACCGCTTTCACAGGGAAGTGTGACCGAGGCGAGGGAAGTTGAGTTGTCACCAGGCCCTGATGGAGTACCTCTTGCAACAACCGATGGAGGAAATGCCATGAAGCGCCTGGTGCCGCACACCCTCACAGCCGCTCTTCTGTTTGCCCTGGCGCCGCAATTGGTGCGGGCGGAAACCGCGATCCTTGCCGGGGGCTGTTTCTGGTGCGTGGAAGCGGACCTGGAAAAACTGCCTGGTGTCCGCGAAGCCGTCTCCGGCTATGCCGGCGGCACCACGGAAAATCCGACCTACAAGACTTACGAACGCGGCGGTCACCGGGAAGTGGTGAAAGTCGATTTCGACGAAACCAGGATCAGCTACGGCGAACTGGTCGCCGTCTTCCTGCGTACGATCGATGTCACCGATCCGGGCGGCCAGTTTTGTGACCGGGGCCATGCCTACTCCACCGCGATCTATCCGCTGGACGCGGCCCAGGCGGAACAGGCAAGCGCAGAAATCGGCAAGGCGCAGAAGGTTCTCAAAGGGAAAATCGTCACGCCGGTCGAGCAACCGGCGCTGTTCTGGCCTGCCGAGGACTATCACCAGAACTATTACAAGAGCGGCGTGCGCACCCTGACGCGCTTCGGCTATGTCACCCGGGCAGATGCCTACAAGGGCTACCGCAAGGGTTGCGGCCGCGATGCGCGGGTCAAGTCGGTCTGGGGCGGCGAGGCCTATCACGGACTGCCCGGGGCGGGATCGTGATCCGACAAGATCGAGGCGTCAGATCCAAAACAAACGTCAGCAATGGTCATCCCGGACGAAACGCAGCAAAGATCCGGGATCGGAGAGCAGGAGACCGGCGATCTTCAAACGAAGCACGTTGCAAGTACCTGTGCCTCTCCGGTCCCGGCTCGCGCTTCGCTTGACCGGGATGACGACGGCAAACCAATTCGCTGTCGGCAATCTGGCTCCTCGCAAGGAGGGGAAATGTGCCTGTTGCCAGGGCGAGCATTGCAAGACGGTTCGAGGCAGGACCTCTTCCGGCGGTTGCTCCCTCAGAACCGGTAGCCCGCGCCGAGCGTGAACATATCGGCCCTGCCGTCGGCGGAAAAAGACGACCAGCCCGGCACATCATAGGTCTCTTCGCTGAACTCGTAGTGTTTGTAGTCTGCCCGCGCGAAAATATTGTCCGTGATACGCGCCTCGACGCCGCCACCGGCCACGAATGCAACATGCGTATTCTCGGAGGAGGCGCCATCGCTCTTGCGCTCGATCTTGTAGTTGCCGAGGCCGACGCCCGCCGAGAGATAAGGCATGAAGCGTCCGGCGTCATAACCGACGCGGACGGTTGCCGCACTCAGCCAGTTCGCGGATTGCCGTGCACTTCCAGAGCGGGTGCTGCTTTGGAAGTTCGTGATTGCGCCTTCCAGGCTTGCCCCGAGCACAATGCTGTTGAACTGATGATCGTAACCAACCGAGCCGCCGCCCGCGCCCGAGCGGAAGAAGGCATCCAGTCCGAGGCTGTCGGAGCCGGTGAGGAAACCGCCACCGAAAAAGAGAACGCCGTTGAAGCCGGTCCAGTCCGCCCGGGTCAGCCGCAGTTCCTCGACGGTCCCGAAATCGGCCGCCGGTACGTCGGTGAGCGGGATGTCGGCGGCAAATGTCTGCGAAGTCAGACCGGAAACCGCGGCCAGAAAAACGGGGAAAAGACGCATGTGAAAAGCCCTTGATACAACCTTTGAGGGCTTTTATCTCGTGAAAACTGTCAAGAAGTCGTTAAGGTAAACATATTGAGGCACTGGCGCGGACAGTGACGGAATCGGTCCCTTAAACACCTGCCTCGAATGCTTCCACGAGCTCCATGAAGGCGGTGCCGTATTTTTCCAGTTTCGACTGGCCGATGCCAGAAACCGCCAGCAGCGCATCGGGGTTGATCGGGCGGGCGGCGGCGATGCCGGCCAGCGTTGCATCGGGGAAGACAACATAGGGCGGCACGTTCTGATCCCGCGCGATCTGGGTCCGAAGCCGGCGCAGCCGCTCGAACAGCAGCTTGTCCTCGTCGCCGAGTTCGTCTGCGATGGAAGCGGTCCGCGAGGTGCGTGTCTTCTTCAGGCCCGCTGCGTTCCGGTCCTTGCGCAGGTCGATTCGCTCTTCGCCGCGCAAGACCGTCCGCGCCTTCTCGGTCAGGATCAGCGCACCGAAATGGGCATGATCGACATCGACATAACCGGCGGCGACAAGCTGGCGGGCAATGGACTGCCAGGTTTTTAGCGGCAGTTCCTGGCCGATGCCGAAAACGGAAAGGTTGTCGTGTCCGAAGCGGGCGACCTTCTCGTTGGTCTTGCCGAGCAGCACATCGATGACATGGGCGGTGCCGAAGCGCTGTCCGGTACGGTAGATGGCCGACATCAGCTTCTGGGCTGCTTCCGTTCCGTCCCAGGTCTCGACCGGCGACAGGCAGGTGTCGCAATTGCCGCAAGGCTTCGGGTAGGTCTCGCCGAAATGGGCCAGCAGGGCTTGACGGCGGCAGCCGGCGGTTTCGCAGATACCGAGCAGTGCATTCAGCTTGGCGTTTTCCGCGCGCTTGACCTCTTCCGGCGCATCGCCTTCGGCAATCATGCGGCGGCGTTGGACCAGATCCGCCATGCCGTAGGCCATGAAAGCCTCTGACGGCGCACCGTCGCGCCCGGCGCGCCCGGTCTCCTGATAATAGGCCTCGACGGACGACGGCAGGTCAAGATGCGCGACATAGCGCACGTCCGGCTTGTCGATCCCCATGCCGAAGGCGACGGTCGCCACCAGGCAAAGGCCTTCTTCCAGCAGGAAGGCATCCTGGTTCGCCGATCTTTCCTCCGCCGGCAGGCCGGCGTGATAGGGCAGGGCCTTGATGCCCTTGGAGCTGAGCCAGTCGGCGATGTCCTCGACCTTGGCCCGGGAGAGGCAATAGACGATACCGCTCTCGCCGTCGTGTTTCTTCAGGAAATCGAGAAGCTGCTGGCGCTGGTTGGTGCGTTCGACGATCTCGTAGCGGATGTTCGGCCGGTCGAAGCTGGTCAGGAAGACTTCCGCGTCTTCCATTTTCAGCCGGGCCAGAATGTCCTTCTGCGTGTGGGGATCGGCGGTTGCCGTCAGGGCGACACGCGGCACACCCGGATAGCGTTCCGAAAGGCAGGACAGCGCCAGATATTCGGGCCGGAAATCATGCCCCCACTGGCTGACGCAATGGGCTTCGTCGATGGCGAAAAGGGAGATCTGAAGCGTGTCCAGAAACTGCCGGAAACCCTCGCTGGCAAGCCGCTCCGGCGTCACATAGAGGAGATCGACCTCGCCCCGCCGCAGTTCCGCGCGCAGATCCGCCTGCTCGTCCTGGGACAGAGTCGAATTCAGGGCCGCGGCTTTCACACCGGCGGCTTTCAGCGCGCCGACCTGGTCCTTCATCAGGGCGATCAGCGGCGAGACGACGACACCGACGCCGCGCCGGCAAAGCGCCGGGATCTGGTAGCAGAGGGATTTTCCCGCACCGGTCGGGAACAGGACCACAGCGTCCTTGCCGTCGACAAGCGTGTCGATGACCGCCTGCTGCTTGCCCCGGAAACTGCTGTAGCCGAACACCTTTTCCAGAACCGCGAGCGGCTTCGGATCCGGGCGGACGGCCGGAGCAGCCGTGACAGTCTGCATTGGCGAAGTGTCATCCGCGGCAATCGCGGGCAAGACGGACATGAGTGAATGATTTCCTATGATTCTTCCGCACCATGTCTTATTCGCCGGGCAAGGGCAATGAAGGGCAATTTGCGCCTGTGGATGACGGGAAAACTGTCAGAAGAATCAGATGAGCCGGTGCGGTTCAGAATTCGGCGTCCGGGTCCCGGGCAAGGGTTTCGGCGCAGTGGACGCGCATCTGCTCGGTCAGGTCGGTAAGGTCGCCTTCCAGCCGCTCCGGCCGGATGGGCTTGCCGAAATGCACGTTGAACCGGGCATTCTTCTTGTTGAGCAGCTCGTTGAAGACGGTCATGTCCCGCAGTTCCGTCGAGACGCGGGCGAGGAAATAGAACAGGCCGGAGTTCCTGCCGCCCATATGCAACGGGATGATCGGCGCCTTGTTCTTGCGGGCCAGTGCCAGGGCGGAGCTCATCCAGGGTCGCTCCGTCAGCTTGCCCTCGTGCCAGTAGGCCAGGCGTCCGGAGGGGAAAAGCACCACAACACGTTCCTTAGAAAAGGCCGAGGAGGCGAGCTTCAGGGTCTCCTTCGACTTTTCCCGGGTCTTGAAATCGGCGCGCCACTCGACCGGGATGATCATGTCGGCAAGGCGCGGGTTGATGCGGATGGCATCCCGGTTTGCAAAGATCGCCAGATCGTCTCGCCTGGTTTTTATAGCGTCGTAGAGCACGACACCGTCGGCAATGCCGGTCGGATGGTTGGACACCAGAACCACCGGGCCTTCCGCGGGGACGCGCTCCAGATTGCGCGTGGTCACGTCCAGTTCCAGCAACCCGCTCAGATGGGAGAAGACCTCGAGCGCTTCCATCTGCGCGATGGTGTCGGCCATGTCGACGGCGGACCTGTATCGCAGGATCTTGTGGGCAATCGGACGGATCAGCGGCCACCAGGGGCTTGCCATCACCTGCTTGCCGCGTTCGGCGATGAGAACATCAACGATATGCTGGTCGGCAAGCTGACGCTGCGACGCTGTCTGGCGGCGCGCCGGCAGGGGGTCTGCTGTTCGCTCTGACGTCCGGTCTGTCGTCCGCAAGATGCACCTCTGCCCAACACATTACCGCGATACCCTCCCGTATCGTTAGCGAAATCAGCCTTTTGGTGCAAACGCTCGTTGAACAATTTTTAAGGCGGCGCAGGCCCCGGAGAGAGGTTCAGCTCCACAGCGAACTGGTGAAAACCGCCAGAATCGCTAGGAATGAAGCCGCCCATGCCAGGGAGCGCGGGTTGGGCCGGTCGGTCCAGTAGCAGAAGACATAAATGAGCCTGAGGAGGACAAAGAGCACGGCCAGCCGATCGATCCAGACCGGGTCTCCGCCCTGGTTCAGGCCCACGAAGACCGCGACCGCGAAGAAGGGAAATGCCTCATGACCGTTGGCCTGGGCCGCTTGCGCGCGGGCCCGGAAGCCATGCCGCCAGTAATCCGGATCGCGCGGCCTGGAGTTGTCGTATTCCTTGTTCATCTTGGCCGGCAGGACCGACAGAATGGGAAGGATCGCGGCGGTCAGGATGCACCAGAAGGCGATCGGCATGGGTGTGTCTCCGGAAAGTGAGGGGCGTTTCGAGGGCGGCAGAAAACCGTCCGCATCTCCTATGTCGTCAAAAGGCAGAAAGGTGAAGGGACAGGAAATTTCCTGAAGATAATCACATTTGCCCAGGTTCTGTCATAAAGACTTCCCGTCAGGCGGATAGGGGATGCTCGACCGGAGGCGGATGCCGCGCCGGAACCCCATGAGGATTGTGACCTGTGACAACGACCTCCGTCCTGTTCCTTTGTCCCGACAACAGCTTGCTCGGACCTTTGGCCGAAGCCTATCTGAATGCCCGGGGCGGAGGGCTCTTGCGCGCCTTCTCCGCAGGGTTGCATCCGGCGCAACGTCTTAACAGGCATGTTCCAAGGCTCTTGTCCGCGCTGGGTATCGACAGCGACGGGCTGGCGCCGAAGCCGGTCGACATTTTTCTTCTGCCTCATGCCATCGTACCGGACAGGGTGATCTATCTCGCCGACATGGCGCCGGTGCCGCAACCGGCCTTCTGGAAGGCGACGACTTCGAGCCACTGGTGGAGCATTGCGGGCAAGCCGCCCATTCCGGAAACCTTCGGCGCCTGTGCCGGCTATTGCGGGAAAGTGAAAGCTGCCATCGACCGGCTGGTCGAACCGCGGCACCCTTGGGTTGCGTAACGCGCGCGGTCACCGGTGCCGCTTAGGCCCGGTTGCTCCCGCCGGGTGGGGTGGTATTCGTGCCACAGTCACGGTGTCTTTTTGCGGATTTTGGATTTTCGACAAATTGTGGGCTAAGAGATGCAGCCATATTGGGTCGAAGATGAGGGATTGATTCGACATGATGCGCGCGGGAAAAATTGCTTTGGTCCTGGGTTTGGTGGTTCTGGCCGCCGGGTGCCAGCGGCTGTCCGGGGGACGGAACTATGCCGAGCCGTTGCCGGCAACACCGACCACACCGGTCGGTGCGGGGACGCTCGCTCCGCTCGATCCCAACGCTCCGCAGGCCGGTACGATCAGCCAGACCGACCTGGCGAACAATCCCGTGACCGCACCGACCAACGCCCAGGAAGTCGGCCGGACGGATCTCCTCGGGGGCTGGAAGCTGGCCTCGGGCGGCGACAATTGCATGGCGTTCATGACCCTGACGTCCTGGTCCGGCGGCTACCGGGCCAACACGCGTGGATGTGCCACTCCGGTCCTCTCCGGCATCGCTGCCTGGGATCTCAACGGCAAGCAGGTGGTGCTGAAGGATGGCTCCGGCCTGATCGTCGCCCAGCTCTATTCCAGTGCCCCGGGCAAATTTGACGGCCAGACCGCCACGGGGGCTCCGATCTCCCTCTACCGTTAACAATCCTCGGTATTTTTTACTGGACACTTCGCGTTATGGGTGTACATTTGCATAGCTATCGGAAAGGCTGTGCATATGTCGAAATATGAACCCTTGCGGGAACATCTGGCGCGTCTGGATGATGTTGTTTGGGCCGCCAAGCTTGAGGAAGTCGAACAGATCATCGGCTCCTCCCTTCCACGAAGCGCGCGGGAACACCGCACCTGGTGGGCCAATTCAGGCGGCAGTCTCGTGCATCAGAATGCCTGGCTGGATGCCGGATGGCGGGTCGAACGCACCGACCTGATGCGCGACGTCATCGTGTTCCGCCGGCTCCGGATCGGTGGAACCGTGGTCGCGGGCCGCACGGCCAATGGCAGCCGTCCGGTTCAAAATCCGCAAAAGGCCGCGGAAAAACGGTTGTCGAAGGAAATGGCTGCCCTGCGGCAACCGGCAACAGTCACGCTCAGGTCCGAATGGTCGCCCCTTGGCGACGTTCAGAGAACGCCCTGCACCAATTCCACCATTCCCACCGAAAGTGGCGTCGTCCGGTTCGCCGCCATGTCGGGCGACGATATTGTGACCGCAATCGTTGCGACCCGGTCGATACAGCAGGTGTACCGCAGCCTGCGGATGAGCATGCGGGGGCGCGAGGGCGAGGAGGAGGCCCAACTGGGACTGACCCTGCTGGAAGAGGCCGGTTTCGATCCCAAGGCGCCGATCGAGTGTGATGTGGTGCGCCCGGGCAACGCCTGGCTGCTGACGGACGGCCGTGGCCGCAAGGCGAATCTAGATGATCCGTCCGAGTGTAAACTGGTCGCCCACCTCCTTTATGTCCAGGAGTTGCAGAGCGGCCGCAAATCCGCCCTTCTCCTGCGGTAACCTCAGCTCTTGTTGTTTGTTCCAACGCCTGCTTCCGGTCTGCCGGTCGCAGGCTTTTTTTTCTGCACTTGTCAATCCGGCGCGTCAGCGGGGGTCTTGCGGGAAATCCGGAGGAGATTTCACGGTACGCAAATACCGCCGACCCGGCCGGGCAGGGGCATCGGAAGAAAGTCTTATAGCGGGCAGCTTTCAAGGAAAGCCTTTGGCTTCAATCGGTTGAAAGTTCCCGTTTTGAAATTCTGTGACAGTCTCCGACCATTTCGTGACTTGCATCTGCGGCATTTTGACCTTATTCCGCCCGGGTTGAAGAGGCCCTGTTGCAGGGCGTCGCGATCAGGTCATGTGCCCGACCCCATGAGAGCTCATGGAGGGAGTATCACCGTTGAATATGGAACTGCCGGTCAACCGCGCCATGAGCGCCCGCTATGATGCGCTGATCGCGTCCGGCGAGATTTCGGAAGATCCCGTCCAGCGGCAAGCGGTACGCAGGCTGGACCTTTTGAACACGCGGCTTGCGGAAACCCGGCTTGCCTCGAAGAAGAGTTCCCTCGGCTGGCTGTTCGCGAACAAGAAGAACCAGCTCTGGGCAGCCGTCCAGGGCCTTTACATGTGGGGCGGTGTCGGACGCGGCAAGACCATGCTGATGGACCTCTTTTACGAGGTGACGGTCATCCGCCGCAAACGCCGGGTGCATTTTCACGAATTCATGTCCGATGTGCACGAGCGCATTCATGCGCACCGTCAGGCGCACAAGCTAGGGCAGGTGAAGGGCGACGACCCGATTCCTCCGGTTGCCGCGCAGATCGCCGAGGAAACACGGCTTCTGCTCTTCGACGAATTCACCGTCACCGACATCGCCGACGCCATGATTCTCGGACGCCTGTTCGCCCAGCTCTTCGAAAAGGGCGTGATCATCGTGGCGACGTCCAACGTCGAACCTTCCCGTCTCTACAGCGAAGGCCTCAACCGGCAGCTGTTCCTGCCTTTCATCGACATGCTGGTCTCCAGGGTCGAGGTGCTGCACCTGAATTCGCCGACCGACTACCGGCTGGAAAAACTCGCGGGTGCTCCCGTCTACGTCACGCCGCTCGACAACGGCGCGGATGCGCAGATGGACACGATCTGGACCAAACTGACCCACGGCATGAAGCCGCATTCCGAAGAGCTGGAGATGAAGGGGCGGAAAATTCCCGTGCCTTGCGTCGCCGCAGGCGCGGCAAGGTTTACGTTTGAGGAACTTTGCATGCAGCCGCTGGGTGCAGCCGACTATCTTCGCATCGCCCACGCCTTCAGCACGGTGTTTGTGGACCGCGTGCCGGTGATGACGAAAGCCAGGCGCAATGAAGCCAAGCGCTTCATCATGCTCATCGACACGCTTTACGATAACGGCATCAAGCTTGTGGTTTCAGCCGAGGCCGAACCGCAGGAGCTATATTCCGCGGACAGCGGTACGGAAGCCTTCGAATTCGACCGCACGGCCTCCCGTCTGATCGAGATGCGGTCCGAAGCCTATCTCGCGGGAGAGAACCGGAGTACACACGCATAGGTCTGCATTCCGTATAGGTGAATTATGCAGGCGGGAATATTCGAGAAATTTTGCCAGCAAACGCGCAATATTCTTTTGGCGAGGTTGCGCGGGCGCGGCAAAGGGAGTAGTGCCAACGTCAGTCATCGGCGGATGGCATAAGGTTCCATCTTACGTAAAGGGAAACTTTCGAAATGGCTCGGAACAAAATTGCCTTGATCGGCTCTGGTCAGATCGGCGGCACACTCGCACATCTGGCAGGTTTGAAGGAACTGGGGGACATCGTTCTCTTCGACATCGCGGAAGGCATTCCGCAGGGCAAGGCACTCGATCTGGCCGAGTCCTCCCCGGTCGACGGTTTCGACGCGAACCTGGCAGGCGCCAACAGCTATGAAGCAATCGAAGGCGCTGATGTCGTCATCGTGACCGCAGGCGTGCCGCGCAAGCCCGGCATGAGCCGCGACGACCTCCTGGAAATCAACCTGAAGGTCATGGAGCAGGTCGGCGCCGGCATCGCAAAGCATGCCCCGAACGCCTTTGTCATCTGCATCACCAACCCGCTCGACGCCATGGTCTGGGCCCTGCAGAAGTTTTCCGGCCTGCCGAAGAACAAGGTCGTCGGAATGGCCGGCGTGCTCGACAGCGCCCGCTTCCGGTATTTCCTCGCCGAGGAATTCAACGTCTCCGTGGAAGACGTGACGGCCTTCGTGCTCGGCGGCCACGGCGACACCATGGTGCCGCTGACCCGTTACTCCACCGTTGCCGGCATCCCGCTGCCGGACCTGGTCAAGATGGGCTGGTGCACCGCGGACCGCCTGGAGGAAATCGTCCAGCGCACCCGTGACGGCGGCGCAGAGATCGTCGGCCTCCTGAAGACCGGCTCCGCCTTCTACGCCCCGGCCTCTTCCGCAATCGCGATGGCCGAGAGCTACTTGAAGGACAAGAAGCGCGTCGTGCCCTGCGCCGCCGCTCTCGACGGCCAGTACGGCCTCAAGGACACCTATGTCGGTGTGCCGGTCGTGATCGGTGCCGATGGCGTCGAGCGCGTCATCGAGATCGACCTCCAGGGTGAGGAAAAGACCAATTTCGACAAGTCGGTCGCATCCGTCGACGGTCTTGTCGAGGCCTGCAAGAAGATCCAGCCGGCGCTGGCCTAACGCGCCTGCCCG
>NZ_JBNKYW010000253.1:0-4701 GCF_050301095.1 Roseibium sp. | reverse complement strand
CGGGCTCAAGCCGGGTCCGAACCTGCTCCAGCAAGGCTGCCCTCTCTTCAACAAACTGAAGGACATTGCAGCTGAAGACCGCGTCGAAACTTTTTTCCAGCGGCAGGCTCTCCAGCGGGCCGTGCCACAATTCGAGCCAGTCCGACTTGAGAGCCGCCGCATGGCGGCCGGCGGCCCTGGAGATCATCAGGGCCGAGTGATCGAGACCGGTGACCCGAGCCCCTGGCACCGAGCGCAAAACCGCCTCGATGCCGATCCCTGGCCCGCAGCCGATTTCCAGCACCTGCGCCCCGGGTTTCAATCCAAGCAGTGCGACGGTCCAGTGGTTGCGGGCAACGTTGGACGCCCGATGTGCCATGATCCAGCCGGCAAGAGATCCCAGTATCCCGTGTGGCTGCCGGAACTGGCCCATGATCGCGGCCCGCACGCCCCCGGGAGGTTTTCCCGGAAGCGCTTCGATATGGTCTGTTTCAGCCGTCATCGCGCCCACTTCCCAACTGGAACGCGACACCGCAGCCATAGGCAAGACACAACAGGGCCAAAACCCCGGCAAAGGCATCGCTGAAGCGAAGCGGCGGCGCAGCGAACATGTCGACGGCTGATGTCGACCAGAACCAGGTCAGGGCCACGCTGGCCACGACAAGGCCCGTCAGAAGGCGCAAGAGCCTGTGCCCCTTGCCAGGTGCCTCACCCGCGCGCTCACGCATTTGTTTCAGTATCTCGGACATCGCTCGTTCTCCTCAGCTGTGTCAGTTTCTCTTGAAAGTCGCTCAGCGTCCGGCAAGCCTGCAGCAGGCTGCCTTCTTCCCAGCCACGCCCCATCCGAAGCAGCAACGTCTTCTCCTCGGCCAGGATTTCCCCGAAGACCGCCCTGCCCCCGTCCGTCAGAGTGATCAGCACGGACCGCCGGTGTTCCGGGTTCTGACGGGTTTCCACGAGACCGAGGGTCTGTAGCCGGTCAACCAGCGCCTGGACGGATTGCCGCGTCATCGATTTTGCAGCTGCCATTTTCGGCACCGGGCTCGGCCCTTCCTCGGCGAGATACTCCAGAATTGCCCTCAGCGATGCCGTCAGCCCCCGCGCTTCCAGCATGTCGTCGGAGATCCCCGCCATCAGACGAAAGGTCTTGCGCACCTCGCCGATGAGCCGCCGCAGTTCAGCAACGTCCGCATGTGTCTGATGGGGCAAATGACACCTCCTACTTTGACAGCTTAACTGTCATATATAGCTTGACAGTCAAACTGTCAATGCAGATAATACAAACAGAACCGATCAGGAATTTTTTGAGCCCTTGCCTGCATTCCCATTGTGCAAAGGAGTTCCCGCCACCATCTGGCAAGGACATTGCCTTGGGTCCATGCCCGAGAGGATTTCCTAAATGACTGTCTTTCAAATCGTCAGCGGCCTGCTGCTTCTGCTTGTGGGCGGCGATTTTCTGGTGCGCGGGTCCGTGGGCCTGGCCAAACGCGCAGGCGTCTCCGAATTGCTGATCGGCCTCGTTCTGGTCGGATTTGGTACCTCCACGCCGGAACTGATGACCAGCGTGATGGCCGCGCTTGGCGGTTCACCGGGTATTGCCATTGGCAATGTCGCGGGCTCCAACATTGCGAATATCCTGCTTATTCTGGGACTTGTCGCGGTAATCGCCCCCATTCGAACCGACCCCGCCGCCCTGTTGCGGGACGGCCCTGCAAACGCCTTGGCGGCGGTTGCCTTCGCCGGACTTGCGGTCAGTGGCACCATCGGCCGCGAGGCAGGCCTCGTGTTGTTGCTGGCACTTGCCGGGTACCTGGTACTCACATACCGCATGGAGCGGGGCCGCAGTTCGCCCTCCGCGGAAATGCACAGGGGCGAGACTCGCCTCGTTCTCCCCGAGCCGAAACCTCTCGAGCTTCCGCTTAATCTGGCACTGGCCTCGGGCGGACTTGCCATGATCCTATTCGGAGCGCATTTTCTGGTGACCTCTGCCTCCGAACTGGCGCGGATGGCAGGCATCAGCGATGCTGTCATCGGCGTGACAATCGTTGCGGTCGGCACGTCCCTGCCAGAACTGGTGACGTCGATGGTCGCCGCATTGAGGCGGCAGACCGACATCGCCCTTGGCAACATACTCGGATCCAACCTCTTCAACATTCTCGGCATTCTGGGTGTCACTGCAGCCGTTTCCCCCTTGCCCGTTCCAAGAGAAATCATGGATCTGGACGTCTGGGCGATGCTGGGAGCAACAATGATCCTGCTTGTTTTTTCCATGAGCGGCTGGCGCATATGCCGCAGGGAAGGAACCGTCATGCTGCTGGCCTATTGCGCCTATATGGCCGTCGTCGCGGCCAACACCCTCGAATGATCCTCAAATTTGTCGAATTTCTTTGCCCGGCAAGGCTCCCCAATGCCGGGACAATCTGCCAAACGGCGGCATCCTTGCGCGCCTCCGGTCGCCGGAACTGCCTTACGATTGCGGCCTGAACGCCCCGGGGTGGCTTTCCGGGGACCTTTTCACGATGTCCCGTCGCAGCTTTCTCCCACCCGTTCCCGAGTTGAAATGCGGTGCCTCAATCCGGCAATTGAGCTGTCAAATCAAGTACCCTCGAATGGCGTCTTCCCTGCACGGTATCGTACGAACAACAGCCTTTTCGGGACCTTTGGAGCGGCAAGCTCTAACGGCAGGCAGCAATCCAATCCGGCGGAACCCACGGCTCCGCCGGGTACAATACAGCTTCAGCTGCCGCTCTTGACCGGGATCGCAATCGGACGGACCGGCGAACCGGTCGCGCCCCGCAGCTTCAGGGGCGACGTGATGAAGGCGAACTCATGGACGCCATCCTTCGCGAGATCTTCCAGCCACAGCAGCTCCAGAAAGGAGACGCCCTTTTCCGCCAGCAGATAGGAGTGAACCGGCGCGAAGTTTTCAGGGTTGGTGGACGGAAAACTCTCGAGACCCAGGTTGTCGGCACCGAGCACCATCGCCTTTTGCTCTTCGGCCAGCCACTTTGCGGCTTCCAGGCCAAGCCCAGACTGGGAGAAAAGCGACAGTTTCGACTTGTCCGGCCAAAGGCTCATCTGCCCGGTGCGGACAAGCACCACGTCACCGCCGGCAAGCGTGGTCCCCTGTTTCGCCAGCGCGTCTTTCAGATCCGTCACGGTAATCGCATAGGACGCCGGCAGCACATCCACGCCCTTTGCCTTCGCAACATCGATCAGCACGCCGCGGGCAACGATGGAGGGATATTTGTCCGCCCCCGATTTCGACCAGCCGCGCACGCCCAGCGCCTCATCCGCGCCGACACCGTTCCAGATCTTCCCGTGCAGGCCGAAATGACTGAGCGTATCGATATGTGTTCCCGTGTGGGTGTTCATCGATATGGCTTCACTGGAATGCGACAGCAGCTCCTTGCCGCCGTCACCGCGGGCCGGCGTGTGAAGCATCATCATCTGGTAGGTCGGGTCACCGAAGGCGGCGCTGCAGCAGTCCGGCATGCCGACGAACAGATCCACACCGAGGTCATAGACCTTGCCCGTTTCAATCCGCTGCAGGATCTCAAGCCGCGAGGCATCGGTCATCATGTTGAGCGTGCCGATCTCGTCTTCGGGTCCCCAGGGGCTTTCGCCCGCAAGACCTCCATCCGCAAAGGCCGGAGCACCGGCAAGAACCATGGCAAGGAGCGCGGCGGCGCCCAGCTTCGCAGTCTGCTTCATCACGTCTTGCATCTTTGATTTTCCTTTTCTCTCGACACCCGGCCCCGCATGGCTTTCCGGCAATGCGACCCCTTTCGCGGAAGGACGGGTCCTCCACGTTCCAGCGGCAGCAATTGCCGGACTTGGGCTCGGGCTTCAGGCGTTCACAACAAACGCCCATCCAGGCGTTTGACTCGATTAGGACACTTGCCCTAAAACGTGATTAGGACAAACGTCCTATGCTGTCAAGCGATCGGATGCGGGCGGGTCTTCACACCGTGCGGAGCCGCTTGCACCCCGGTCACAGTCAAATTTGTCGAATTTCTTTTTTCTTTGCGCCGCAAGGCTCCCCAATTCCGGGACAATCTGCTAAACGGCGGCATCATTGCCTGCCTGCGTCGTCGCGGCCCAACCACAGCTGCCAAAAACACTGGCCAACAACAGTGGAACGTCATGATCCCGAACGACATCAAGATCACGCCCGACCTGATTGCCTCCCACGGCCTGAAAGAGGATGAATACGAGCGCATCCTGGAACTGATCGGCCGCGAGCCGACGTTCACCGAGCTCGGCATTTTCTCGGCCATGTGGAACGAGCATTGTTCCTACAAGTCCTCCAAACTCTGGCTGAAAACCTTGCCGACCGAAGGCCCGCGCGTGCTGCAGGGCCCGGGTGAGAATGCCGGTGTCGTCGATATCGGCGACGGTCAGGCGGTCGTCTTCAAGATGGAAAGCCACAACCACCCGTCCTACATCGAGCCTTATCAGGGCGCGGCCACCGGTGTCGGCGGCATTCTGCGCGATGTCTTCACCATGGGCGCCCGTCCGGTGGCAGCCATGAACGCGCTGCGCTTCGGTGAGCCTGACCATTGGAAGACCCGCCACCTAGTGTCCGGTGTCGTGTCCGGCGTCGGCGGCTACGGTAACTCCTTCGGTGTGCCGACGGTCGGCGGCGAGGTTGAGTTCCATGCCCGCTACAACGGCAACTGCCTCGTCAACGCCTTTGCTGCCGGTCTTGCCAGGTCGGAT
>NZ_JBNKYW010000252.1:0-19671 GCF_050301095.1 Roseibium sp. | reverse complement strand
GGAACGCGGGTGGTGATATTCATCAGGGTCGGCGAGGGCAGGGACTGGCCGTCCCTTGCCGCTGGCACCTTGTCGGCAAAGAAGCGAAAATTCTCCGCGCCCCGGAGGGCTGCCTTGGACATGAAGCGCAATGCCTGACCGGTGTCCCAGCATTCGCACAGCGCAATTTCCTCGGCGCGCGCGACGATCCCGTCTGCGATCCGGTGCAGGATCTTCTTGCGTTCGGTGGCAGGCACGTCGCGCCAGGCGGGGAAGGCGGCCTTTGCTGCCCTGGCAGCCGCGTCGATATCGGCGGCACCTCCCTTTGCGACCTTGGCAATGAAGCTTTCGTCCACCGGCGAACGGGTCTCGAAGGTCTCCCCGGAGGCAGCAGCAAGGGCCTCTCCGCCGATCTGGTTGAGAATGCCGGTTTCCTTGAAGCGAGCCAGATGGCCGTTCAATTTCCGGATGTTTTCCTGAAGGTCAGACATGGGTCAGTCATTTCCCAAATGGTCGCGAATGGTGCCCGTCTTGGGCGAGAGGTCCGGATCGATGTCCCGCATTTCCAGGGAAAGGGCGAGAGAACGTTTTGCCAGGACCGGCGCAAGGAAGGCTTTGGCGGCGTCGAACAGGCGCTGCGTTGCGTCCCGCTTCACCTCCATCGGCCGCCCGGCGCGCAGGCGCACGCAGATGTCGATGAAGGCGTGCTTCGGGTTGCCGTCGGCAATGCTGTAGTGCTCTGCCTTGAGCGCGCGCACGCGCAGGCCCGGCATCGGAAAGGTCTCGATGGTGGCCGCTTCCGCCCGCAAATGCTCGCAAAGCGCCTGGATATCGACACCTTCTTCAAGGTTCGCGGAATATTCCAGCGTGATGTGCGGCATGGGAGTTCCTTAACAAGACAATATTTGCTATGTTAAATATATTGAAGTGCCAGAGTCAAACTTTTTGTGTGCAACAGGACGTCAATTCGCTATGGACCGGGACATGACCGAAAAAGACGACAAGGCTCGCGGCAAGGAACTGCCTTCGACAAGACGCTCTGTTCCCATCGCGTTGATCAGGGCGCGGGAGAAGGTCATGGGGCCAATCCGGGAGATGCTCGCCGACAGCGGCATCACCGAGCAGCAATGGCGGATCCTGCGGGTGCTCGAGGAAAATGGCCCCCAGGATGCTTCGACCCTGGCGGAAAAGGCCTGCCTTCTGCTGCCCAGCCAGACGCGCATCGTCCAGACACTCGTGGAAAAAGGGCTGGTGACCCGTCAGGCCGACGGCAGGGACCGCCGCAAGCAGACGGTTGCCATCACCGACGCCGGCCGGCGGATCATCGCGGACAATCTCGGCGAAGCCCAGGCGATTGCCGCGCGCATCGAAGAGGTGATCGGCAAGGAAAGGCTGGCTCAGCTACTGGATATTCTGGACGATTTCCAGAAGCTTTGAGGGCTGGAGTGGCGTTGGTTCGGATTTTGCGCGGTGATTTATCCGCACACTCACCCTCATCCTGAGGAAGCGCGTAGCGCTGTCTCGAAGGATGGGCCGCTTGCTCATGCGGAACCGGCTTGTAGCAGCTGTCAGGAAAAAGCCGGCGCAATCGGCGCCGGCCTTCCAATGCTGATCAATCCCGCGCCGGGAGCAGTTTACCCGTGCACTGACCGAAACCTATCCGGTAGCCGTTGCCATTCGCGCTGCCGCGCAGGGTCATGGTGTCGCCGTCCTCGATGAAGCTGCGGGTGCCGCCGTCGATCTCGATGGGCTCCTTGCCGCCCCAGCTGAGTTCCAGAAGCGAGCCCCGGTTGCCTTTTTCCGGCCCGGAGATGGTGCCGGAGCCGAGCAGGTCGCCGACGCGCATCGGGCAGCCGCAGCTGGTGTGATGGGCAAGCTGCTGGGCGGCGGAATAATACATTTCCCGGTAGTTGGTACGGGAGATCACGGTTTCATTTCCGCCTTCCGGGGTGAGGCCGACTTCAAGGTCGATGTCGTAGAGCATCGGTCCCGGCTCCTGAAGATAGGGGAGCAGTTCGAAATCGCGCTCCGGCGTGGAGACCCGGAAGGGTTCCAGCGCGGCGGCGGTCACGATCCACGGGGAAATCGTGGTCATGGTGGCCTTTGCCTGGAAGGGGCCAAGCGGCTGGTATTCCCAGGCCTGGATGTCGCGCGCCGACCAGTCGTTCAAAAGCACGTAGCCGAAGATGTTCTCGAAAGCAGTCGCGACCGAGATCGGACCGTTCGAGGGCTGGCCGACGATGGCGCCCATTTCCAGTTCGATATCGAAGCGCTGCGACGGACCGAAGCGAGGCACCTCGTCGTTCGGGCCCTTGAGTTGGCCGTGCGGACGGCGCACGTCCGTGCCGGAAACGGCGACCGATGAGGCGCGGCCGTTATAGCCGATCGGAATATGCAGCCAGTTGGGCGGCAGGGCGTTTTCAGGTCCGCGGAACATGGTGCCGACGTTGAAGGCATGATGCCGGCCGGCATAGAAGTCCGTGTATTCGGAAACGGCGAAGGGCATGTGCATCTGCGCGTCCGCTATCGGCACCAGGTGGGCGGCAAGCTTGTCCTTTGCGTCGGAGCCTTCTTTCAGAAGATCGGTCAGCGTCTTGCGCAGGCGGGACCACTCCATGGTGCCGAGCGCCATGAAGGCGTTCCAGCTGCCGGTCAGAAGCGTGCCGCCGAAATCGAGGGTGCCGGTTTCTTCCAGCGCCTGCAGGTCGAGGATGCGGTCGCCGATGGCGGTGCCGCAACGCGGCGTGCCGCCTGCAACGGAAAAGACGCCATAGGGAAGATTGTTCAGGGGAAAAGCCCCCTCAGGCTCGTTGGCGCTGTCGACCCACGAGCGAAGAAGTCCAGTCATGTTTTCAAGTCCTTGTCAGGCCGCGTCCGGCTGATTTTCCGGACGGGCCGCATCGAATTCGGAAAGGGCAAGGCAGCGGGTCTCGATCTCCGTCAGCCGCTTGAACGGCGCAAGGTCGAGGCCCCAGCGATGGGCGTTGTAGAGCTGCGGCACCAGGCAGAGGTCGGCAAGCCCCGGCGTGTCGCCGAAGCAGAAAGACGTGTCCTCTCCGATCATCCGGCCGAAGGCCTCAAAGCCCTTGGCCATCCACTCGTTCATCCACGCCACCGCCTCGTCCTGGCTGTGCCCCATTGCTTTCAGCTTCGCGACTACGCGCAGGTTGTTGACCGGGTGGATATCCGTGGCAATGACCAGGGAAGCGGCCCGGACATGGGCGCGCTCCACCGGATCTTCCGGCAGGAGGGCGGGCGAGGGCCGCGTTTCCTCCAGCCAGTCGAGGATTGCCATGGACTGGGTCAGCACCGTGCCGTCGTCGAGTACCAGCGCCGGAACACCCTGGCCCGGGTTCAGCGAGACATAGTCCGACGAGGACTGCTCGCCCTTGACCAGATTGACCGGAACGGACTCGTATTGAAGTCCCTTCAGGTTGAGGGCAATCCGGATCCGGTAGGACGTTGTCGAGCGCCAGTAGGTATAGAGTTTCATTTGGTTCCCGGTGTGCCGTCGAATTTCTTTTCCAGGGACTCCCAGCAGTCAATGTAGTCGTCCTGCAGGGGAGCTTCCTTGCCGGCGAATTCGGTCAGGTGCTGGGGGAACCTTGTTTCGAACATGAAGGACATGGTGTTGTCCAGCTTTTCCGGCTTCAGGTCGGCATTGGAAGCACCTTCAAAGGCGTTCTTGTCCGGCCCGTGCGGCAGCATCATGTTGTGAAGGCTCATGCCGCCCGGGACGAAGCCCTGCGGCTTGGCATCATACTGACCGTAGATGTTGCCCATCAGCTCGGACATGATGTTCTTGTGGTACCAGGGCGGGCGGAAGGTATCTTCCATCACCATCCAGCGCTCGCGGAAGAGCACGAAGTCGATATTGGCCGTACCCGGAACGCCGGACGGGGCGGTCAGGACGGTGAAGATCGACGGGTCCGGATGGTCGAACAGGATTGCGCCGATGAGGCAGTAGTTGCGCAAATCGTATTTCACCGGTGCGTAGTTGCCGTGCCAGGCCACCACGTCCAGCGGCGAATGGCCGATCTCGCAGCGGTGGAACTGGCCGCACCATTTGACGGTGACGGTCGAGGGCGTTTCACGATCCTCGAAAGCGGCGACCGGCGTCTTGAAGTCGCGCCGGTTGGCCATGCAGTTGGCGCCGATCGGGCCGCGGCCGGGCAGTTCGAATTTCTGGCCGTAGTTTTCGCAGACGAAGCCGCGCGCCGGGCCTTCCAGAACCTCGACCCGGTAGACGAGGCCGCGCGGGATGATCGCGATTTCCTTCGGCTCCAGATCGATGATCCCGAGCTCGGTCGCAAAGCGCAGCCGGCCTTCCTGGGGCACGACCAGCAGTTCGCTGTCGGCGGAGAAGAAATAGTCGTCCACCATGGATTCGGTCACGAGGTAGATGTGGCTCGCCATGCCGACCTGGGTGTTGACGTCGCCCGCCGTCGTCATGGTGCGCATGCCGGAAATCCAGGTCAGCGCCTCGCCGGAATGGGGCACCGGATCCCAGCGGTACTGGCCGAGGGAGGTGACGTCGTCCAAGACATTCGGCGCGGACTTCCAGTAGGGAACGTCGATCTTGCTATAGCGGCTGGAATGCTTGACGGACGGGCGGATGCGGTAGCACCAGGTGCGTTCGTTCTGATGGGACGGTGCCGTGAAGGCCGTGCCCGAGAGCTGCTCGCCGTAAAGGCCGTAGTTGCACTTCTGCGGGCTGTTCATGCCCTGCGGCAGGGCGCCCGGCAGCGCCTCGGTTTCGAAGTCGTTGCCGAAACCCGGCATGTAACCGGAAGTGATCGTGGTGCCGTCCGCCTGTGTCAGGCCCGGCTTGTCTTGGATATTCATGAGTTGTCTCCTTCAAGGACGCTTCCGGGCTTTGCCGCCGCGCCAAGCGCGGACTTCAGAACGGCGCGGTCGCCGATATGATTGGCCAGAAGCAGGACAAGTCTTGCGTTGAGAGCAGCGCTCTGTGCGGCGTCGAGGCCCTCGTGGGCACCGATCAGCTCGGCATAGAAGCCGTCCGCATCGGGGAGGTTCGGTTTGGTGTTGAGCGATGACATGGCTCAGTCCTTTCCGCAGGCTTTGCTTATGGCCGCCCGAACGGCAGCTTCGTCATAGGCCGGCCAGCGCGCGGCGACGTGCTGGTCGGGCCGGATCAGGTAGACGGCGGAGACCGCGTCACCGAGATAACGTTCCTTCAGCGCTCCCGACGGATCGTCGCTTGCCGAGACCGCCAGCCGACGGGCGCTCACGCCATCTTCCTCAAGTGCCTCCGGCGCATCGGCGTCGATGGCCAGTATGACGAAGTCGTTGCCGAGTTTCTCCAGAAGGAAGCTGTCGCCCAGCGGTGCGTCCGGGCAAGGGCTGCCGGCCCGTGTGCGGGCCGGGCCGCCGGCGAGCACGTCCGGTCCGTTAAGGCTGAGGCCGTCATAGGTGCAGGGTACGCTGAGACGGCCCGAGTTGACCAGAGGCCGGGCAAAGTCGTAGTGCTCGGCGAGATCCAGAACCGCATTGCGGAAGATGTGGCTGATCTCCGATTTCGGGGTGATGAAATCGGTCGAGCGGGTCGAGTTCAGGATGTTCTCGTCGGCGCCGTGGATGCGCTCCTCGTCATAGCTGTCGAGCAGGCTTTCCGGGGCCTTGCCCTTTATGACGAGACCGAGCTTCCAGCCGAGATTGTCGACATCCTGCATGCCCGAATTGGCACCGCGCGCGCCGAAGGGG
The DNA here is from genome assembly GCF_050301095.1 of Roseibium sp. Lineage (GTDB taxonomy): Bacteria > Pseudomonadota > Alphaproteobacteria > Rhizobiales > Stappiaceae > Roseibium. The sequence continues at coordinate 13,968 of NZ_JBNKYW010000252.1, read as the reverse complement.
CTGACCTGGTGCGCGGCATCACCCGCGAACAGCACCCGGCCGTGGCGGAAGTTTTCCATCCGCTTGCACTGGAAGGTGTAGATCGACGACCAGACCATCTCGTAGTCCACATCCGGACCCAGCATGGCGTCGAGGCGGCGGCGGATATTCTCTTCCTTCATCTCCTCCTTGCGATCGACGTCCCAGCCGATCTGGAAGTCGATGCGCCAGGTGTCGTCCGGCTGCTTGTGCAGCAGGGTGGAAGCGCCCGAGCCGTGGGAGGGTTCGAACCAGAACCAGCGTTCGGTCGGGAAGTCCGCCTTCATGCGGATGTCGGCGATCAGGAAGCTGTCCTTGAAGACCCGTCCGGAGAAATCGAGACCCAGCATGCCGCGCAGGGGCGAGTTGGCCCCGTCGCAGCCGATCAGCCAGTCGGCTTCCAGCTTGTAGGGCCCGTCCGGCGTCATGATGTCGAGAACGACGTGATCGTCCTTCACCTCGACCGCATCCACGCGGTTCTTGCCGCGCAGTTCGATGGGCGCACCCTCGGCCTGGAGCTCGCGCACCCGGTCGACCATGAACTTCTCGAAATAGGGCTGCTGCAGGTTGATGAAGGCCGGGTACTTGTGGCCTTCCTCCGGAAGGAGGTTGAATTCGAACACCTTGCGGTCCTCGTGAAACACCTTGCCGAGGTTCCACACGACGCCCTTGTCGACCATGGGATCGCCGCAGCCGTAGCGGTCCGCGACCTCCAGGCAGCGCTTGGCGAAACAGATGGCGCGCGAGCCCATGCCGATGCCCTCATGGTCGTCGAGGACGACCACCGGAATGCCCTGAAGGCCAAGGTCGAGCGCGGTGGCAACCCCGATGGGGCCTCCGCCCATCACCACCACAGGATGCCGGACGGGCGCGGAGGCGTCCTGATCCGGCGAGCGCTTATAAGGGTACAGCTTGAAAGCCAGCGAATATCGGTCCTGAAACATCGGATCTCCTCCTGCCCGTTTCGGGATCAGCCTTGCAGCTGTTCCCACATTTCCAGATCGCGCTGGGCCGTCCAGATGCGGGGCGTGTCGATGCCGCGGGCTTCGTCATAGGCCCGGGCGACGTTGAACGGCAGGCAATGCTCGTAAATGGCGTAGTCCTTGAACTTCGGATCGCAGGTGGCGCGGACCGCGTCCCAGGCGTCCTTCAGGCTGCCGCCCTTGGAAGCGATCTGCTTGACGGGGGCATAGGTGCTGTCGACGAAGTCGCGCGTTGCGGCCAGCGCCGCATCCACCATGTCGCGGCCCACAAGAGCGTCGCCGCGTCCGGGAGCGATGAACTCCGGGTCATAGGCCTTGACCGCGTCGAGCGTCTTGCCCCAGTCCTCGTAGTGGCCGTCGCCGCAGTAGCAGGCGGAGTGGTATTCGACGATGTCGCCGGTGAACATGGTCTGCGCGTCCGGCACCCAGATCACGCTGTCGCCGGCAGTGTGCGCGCGGCCGATCTGCTTGATTTCCACCTTCCGCTTGCCGAGGTAGACCGTCATCTGGTCGGAGAAGGTGGTGGTCGGCCAGGTCAGGCCCGGGATCGACTCATGACCTTCGAAGAGGCGCGGGAAACGCTGGAACTCGCTGTCCCAGTCCTCCTGACCGCGTTCCACAACCATGGCGCGGGCCTTGTCCGACATGATGATCTGCTCGGCCCCGAAGGCGGAGGCGCCGAGGACGCGCACGGCGTGGTAGTGGGTCAGCACCACGTGGGAGATCGGCTTGTCGGTGACTTCGCGGACTTTCTCGATGACCTTGCCCGCAAGGCGGGGCGTTGCCTGCGCCTCGACGATCATCACGCTGTCGTCGCCGATGATGACGCCGGAATTCGGATCGCCTTCCGCCGTGAAGGCATAAAGGCCGTCACCGATTTCGGTGAAGGAGATCTTCTTTTCGCTCATGTCGCCCTGGGATGCGAACGCCTTTGCCATCGATTGGAATCCTCTTGCTGTTGTCTGCTGCCCCGATGCCTGTGTCCGCTTCACCGGATCCGCGTTGAGCGGGAGCGGGAGTGCGTCGGCAATTTGGTTGCAAATGTAACTATCTTGTTATCGTTGCATGTGCAACGAAAGTCAATATCCTTTCACCCACATTGTTCCGGAGGCATGCGAGTGACAGAAAAACCCTTCAATCTCTCCGCATTTCTGCCCTACCGGCTGGCGGTTCTGTCCGAACGCATCAGCCGGAGGATCGCTGCCGACTATGAGCGCACGCACGGGCTGACGGTCGCCGAATGGCGGGTGCTGGTCCACTTGCTGCGTTCGGGGGAAGTGTCCGTTCGCGAGATCCAGACCTGCGTCAATCTCGACAAGCCGCGTGTCAGCCGCGCGGTCGCGCGGCTGGAAAAGGCGGGGCTGGTCCGCAAGGTGCCGGGAGCGGCGGACGCCCGACTGGTTGCGATCTCGCTCACCGGCAAGGGGCATGGTGCGCTGGCCGATATCCTGCCTGCGGCGGAATCAGTCGAGGCACGGCTACTTCAAAGCCTGAGCGCGGACGAATATGAGAATTTCTGCGCCGTCATGGAAAAGCTTCACGGCGTGCTGGATGCCGACCCGCAGGCCCGGCCGCGCTCGCCGATGGATACCGAAGGCCTTGGGGAGTGAGAGGCTGCACGCTGGGAGCCACTCTCACCACCTTGTCTTCCCGGTCTTGTCGCGTAGCGACAAGACCGGGATCCGGTAAGCCGTGGGGTCAAAGCTGGAAAAGTGCTCTGTTCTTATCGGTTACTGGATCCCTGACGGAGTTCATGCCCGCGAAGGCGGGTACAGGGATGACAATTCGGGTCGGATTTGCTGCCCTCAGGCAACAGCCGCAAAGCCCGCATCAAGCGCGTTCAGCACCGTGTTCACATGCTGCTCGGTAAGGACGAGCGGCGGGGACAGAATGATGTTGTTGCCCGAAACGCGGATCATGGCGCCGTTTTCATAGGCCGTCCGGTGCACGCTGCCGATGGTCTTCTTGTCGATGGGCGTCTTGGAGGCCCGGTCGGAGACAAGCTCAAGCGCGCACATCAGGCCATGTCCGCCGCGCACGTCACCGACAAGCTCATATTTCTGCTTGAACGCCGTCAGGCCCTTGAAGAGCTGTTCGCCCCGGGCGGCGGCATTGTCCTTGACTTGCAGGCGTTCGGTCTCCTTCAGGCAGGCGATGGCGGCAGCCGCGCCAACCGGATGACCGGAATAGGTGTAGCCCGAACCTATGGCGCCCTTGCCGGTCTCGTCCTTCTCGAAGACCTCTGCGACGCCGTCGGACACCATCACCGCGCCGAAGGGGAAATAACCGTTGGTGATGGCCTTGGCGCAGGTCAGCAGGTCCGGCCGGACGCCCCAGTGCCGCGAACCCGTCCAGCTGCCGGTGCGCCCGAAAGCGGTAATCACCTCGTCGGCGATCAGTAGGATGCCGTGGCGTGAGCAGATTTCCCTGACGCCCGGCATGAAGCTTTCATGGGGAGGGATGACGCCGCCGGCGCCCAGGATCGGTTCCATGATGAAGGCGGCGATGGTGCCCGGATCCTGGAACTTGATCTCGTCTTCCAGCGCGGCGAGGCAGAGCTGGGCAAGCTTCGCCGGGTCTGTTTCGTTGAATGGATTACGGTAGGTGTAGGGCGCGGGGATATGATAGCAGCCCGGCATGAGAGGTTCGTAGGCGGTCCGGAAATTGGCGTTGCCGTTGACCGAAGCGCCGAGCGTGTGGGTGCCGTGATAGCCTTTCTTCAGGCTGAGGAATTTCACCCGGCCCGCCTCGCCGTGCAGCTTGTGATACTGGCGTGCCAGCCGCAGGGCGACCTCGACGCTGTCCGAGCCGCCGGAGGTGAAGAAGGCCCGGGAAAGCCCGTCCGGTTCGAAGAAGTCCCGCAGCATGGTGCTGAGTTCGATGACCGCATCGTTGGTCGTGCCGCGGAAGATGGAATAATAGGGCAGTTTCTCGAGCTGGGCGGCAATGGCCTGTTTCACGGGTGCGCAGGAATAACCGAGGTTGACGTTCCACAGCCCTCCGACCGCATCCACGGTCCGGTGCCCGTCGATGTCCGTGATTTCGACACCGTCGCCGCCGACAACGATCTCGGGCGGGTTGGCCAGACTGTCCGCGGGATGGGCCATCGGGTGCCACAGGTGGCGGGCATTGTGTTCCTTGAGGAAGTTGGAATCGTGCATGGTGAACCTCATGTGGCGTTCAGGAAAAGTGTGACGGATCGGTTTGACCGGGCAGGGGCAGGTCCGGATAGGTCCCGCCAAGGGACCGGGTCGCCGAGCGGGCAGCCGTGGCGAGCGCCACGGAGATTTCCGAAAGGCGGTCCGGCTGGGCGCGTACCGAAGGGACGGCAACCGACAGGGCGCCGATGACCTCTCCGGCGGCTCCGAAGACCGGCGCCCCTTGCGAGGTCACTTCCTCGTCGTAGGTGCGGTCGAGATGGCTGAGGCCCGTGCGCCGAGCCGAGGCTATGAGGGGGGTCAGTTTCTCCGGGTCGACAATCGTATTCGGGGTGAAGGCATCGAGATTTGCGGCCAGCACTTCCCTGCGCAGTCGCTCCTCGGCGAAGGCAAGAACGGCCAGGCCGGACGAGGTCGCGTGAAGCGGCAGAAGTTCGGCTTCGTCGAAATTCACCTTGATGCCATGCATCTGCGGGTCGAAATGAAAGACCGGCGACAGCATCTGACCCTGCAGCAGCGAGGCATGGGCAAGTTCGCCGGTTTCCTGTGCAAGCCCTGTGACGACGGGGCGCAGGATGCTGCGCACCGGATTGGTTGCCTCGCGCACTCCGGTTAGCCGCAGGATCGCCGGTCCCAGACGATAGGCGCGGGTCACCGGGTGCTGTTCCAGAAAGCCGTTCTGTTCCAGTTCGACCAGATGCCGATGGACGGTGGCCTTGTCCCGTCCGGTCAGCCGTACGAATTCGCTCAAGCCGATCTCGGGCCGCTTCCGCGAAAAACAGTTCAGCATTTCAAGGGCTTTTGAGATCGTTCCCATCAGAGGGGCCTGTGTTCCGTTTTTTTGGAATTGGTTTCATTTGCAACTAGCTTGACAGAATTCTCGCAGGTGTGCAAGAATAATTGATACCAGTGGTTCAAATAATAAACCGATACCTTCCAGCAGGAGAACCCGGAATGAAGAAACTAGTTTTGGCAACAGCTGCGCTCGCGGCCCTGGGTCTGCCGGGCATCGCGGCGGCCGAATATCCCGAAAAACCGGTGGAATTTGTCGTCCCTTTCCCTCCGGGAGATCTTGAGGACGTCCTCACCCGCATGATCGCGGACGAGTTCCAGGAAACTTACGGTGTTCCGGCTGCTGTCGTGAACAAGCCCGGCGGCGGCGGCGGGCCCTTCCCGGGGGCGGCCGAAGTGGCCGCGGCGCCTGCTGACGGTTACACGGTCGGGTCCTTTGTTGTCGGCGTTCCGCTGGTCGGGCCGCAGGTCGGCATTCCCGCACTCAATCCCAACCCGTTCGAGCCGGTCGGCATTTTCCTGACCTATCCCTTCGTCATCGCCGCCTCCAAAAACGCGCCCTATGCCTCGATGGAGGAGTTGGCGGCCCATGCCAGGGACAATGACGTAGCCCTCGGTCATTTCGGATCGTTCCTGATCCCGACGCAGGTGACCTTTGCCCTGGCGAAGAAAATGGACTTCGACTACGCCAGCGAGGCTGCGTTCGACGCGCTCGACTGCAACACGCTCGCTTCCGGCGATGCCGACGTCATCAATACGACGCTGCAACTGGTCCTGCCGTGCCTTGATCAGGTCAATGTCCTGGCATCGGTCGGCGCCAGCAGAATTCCCCTGACGCCGGACAGCCCGACCGTCGGAGAGCTTGCCCCGGATCTGAACATCTCGCTTTGGAACGGCCTCTTTGTTCACAAGGACACGCCCGCCGACGTGCGCGAGAAGATCGCGGCGGTCGCCTCCAAGGTTGTTACCTCCGAGGCTGCTGCGAAACTGGCCGCGGAAACCGGGGCGCTGATCTACTGGCAGAATGCCGCTGAATCGGCCGCGCAGATCGAAAAGGACGCCAAGACCCTGTCAACAGTCGAAGCGCTGCTTCAGTAGCAACTGGAAACGGTTCGCCCGCGCCACACCGCGCGGGCGAATTGCCCTGCTAAGGAGCAATCATGAGCCGCATCAAGACACTTCAGGACCTGTTCAAGCGCTATCGCCGGCCAGGCGATCTCGTCTTTGCCATGTCCTTCTTTGTCCTTACGCTTGTTCTGTTGGCATTCCTGCCGTCCGAAACCACCTGGGTGAAACGCACGAAACTCTTTGCCCAGCCAGCCTTCTGGCCGACGATTGCCATTGCGGTCATGGCCGTGTTCAGCGCCCTGCACCTGATCGGTGCGCTCGTCTCCGAACGTATTCCGGGGCGGTTGGCGGAAGTGATCTACTGGATCCGGTCCATCGAGTTCGCGCTCTGGTTCATGGCTTATGTCGCCATCGTGCCTGTGCTCGGTTATCTGCCGTCGACGATCCTCTTCTGTGTCAGCCTGGCATGGCGCATGGGCTATCGCAGCCTGCGCTGGACCTTCGCGTCCATCCTGTTCGCCGTTGCAGTCGTCGTGCTGTTCAAATCCTTTCTTCAGGTCAAACTGCCTGCCGGCCTCGTCTACGAGGCGCTTCCCACCGGGATCCGCAGTTTCATGATGACCTACCTCTGAGCCGGAAAAGATGGATACACTTCTCTCTGGGCTGGAACTGCTCGCCCGTCTCGACGTTCTGATCGCCCTGTTCATCGGCTCCATCGGAGGCGTGATCATCGGGGCGATCCCCGGCGTCGGACCGGCGGTCGCCATCGCCATTCTGCTGCCGGCCACATTCGCGCTGGAGCCGCTGGTGGGGCTCACCATGCTGCTTGGCATCTACGGCTCCTCCATGTTCGGCGGCGCCCTGCCGGCGATCCTGATCAACACGCCCGGCACGGCTGTCAACGCGCTGACCACCTATGACGGTCACCCGATGACAAAGAACGGTCAGGCCCTTCGCGCGCTCGGGCTGGCCTACGGGGCGTCGTTCATGGGGGGAATTCTCTCCATCATCGCCCTGATCCTGTTTTCGCCCGTGCTGGCAAAGATCGCGCCGATGTTCGGCAGCCGCGAGATCTTCCTGGCGGCGCTGCTCGGGGTGTTGCTCGTCATCATCGCCCATCGCGGCCAGACGTTTGCCGCCGGCATGCTGGCCGGGCTCGGGATCTTCCTCGGAACCATCGGCCTGGAACCGGTGAAATACACCCAGCGTTTCACCTTCGGTCAGGAATGGCTGTCCTCGGGCGTCAATCTGATCGTCGTTGTGCTCGGGCTGTTCGCCATCAGCCAGGCTTTCATGCTCCTCAACGATCCGGAGTCCGCGCCCGAGGCCAAACCCATCCGGGGCCGGATGTTCAAGGCCATGGCGGAAGTGTTCCGCTACAAGCGCATCGCCTCCGTCGGAGCCGGTTTCGGCGTGCTCATGGGCATGATTCCGGGCGTGGGCGAATTCACCGCACAGTTCCTGTCCTACACCTATGCGCAGAAGACCTCGAAAGAGCCGGATCTCTTCGGCAAGGGCTCACCGGAAGGCCTGGTGGCGTCCGAAGCCGCCAACAATGCGGTGCCTGCGGCGGCCATGATCCCGCTACTTGCCCTCGGTATTCCGGGAGAGGCGTTGACCGCGATGATGCTGTCGGTCTTCTACGTCCACAACGTCATTCCGGGGCCGGGCCTGTTCCTGAATAAGCTCGACTTCATCTACGCGCTCTACATCGCCATGATCCTCCTGAACGTGATCGTCGTGGTGTTCATGCTGTTCTCCTCGAACCTTCTGGTGAGGATCATCCGCATTCCGACGCGCTTTCTCGGCATCATGGTGCTGACCTTGAGCTTCGTCGGCGTCTATTCGCTGCGCAACTCCGTGACCGACTGCGCGATTGCCGCCGGATTTGGCGTCTTCGGCCTGATCCTGAAACGGCAGAACCTGCCGATCGTGCCGATCATCCTCGGCATGGTTCTCGGCGGCATCATGGAGGTGAAGCTTCGCTCCGCCATGGCGCGGGTGAAGACACCGCTCGACTTCGTCGACCGGCCGATTTCCGCCACCATCGCGGCGGTCATCATCCTGCTGATCCTGTTCCACTTCTGGGGGCTGTGGAAGGAACGGCGGCTGAAGGAGCCGGAATTCTCCCATGACCATGATGTTCACGATTCCCAAATGAGGTAATGGAAATGCTCGATCCGGATCGTATCGAGGCGCTTCGCAACCAGCCGCAGGCGCCCGCCTCCCATGTGATCGGCGGCGAACTCCGTCCCGCCTCCGATGGCGCCGTTCTGGAGGTGATCTCGCCCATCGACGGCAGTCTCCTGACGACCGTCCCGAAGGGCACAAGAGAGGATGCAGAGGCCGCCATTGCCGCCGCCCGCCGGGCGTTCGACGAAGGTGGCTGGCCGGAAATGGCGCCGGCAGCGCGCAAGAAGATCCTGCTGAAGTGGGCCGACCTGATCGAGGCCAATGCGCTGGAGCTGGCAGTGCTCGGCGTGCGCGACAACGGTACGGAAATCGGCATGGCGCTGAAGGCCGAGCCGATGTCGGCGGTTGCCACGATCCGTTATTACGCCGAGGCCATCGACAAGATCGGCGGCGAGATCGCCCCGACCGCGCCCGGCAATCTCGGGCTCGTGCACAAGGAACCGGCCGGCGTCGTCGGCGCCATCGTGCCCTGGAACTTCCCGCTGATGATCGGAGCCTGGAAACTGGGCCCGGCGCTTGCCGCCGGCTGCACGGTTGTCCTGAAGCCCGCCGAAACCGCTTCGCTGACGCTGCTGCGAATTGCCGAGCTGGCCCTTGAAGCCGGGCTGCCCGCCGGGGTGCTCAACGTGGTGACGGGCGAGGGCGCCGTTGTCGGCGATGCGATTGCCAGATCCATGGAGGTCGACGTGCTCGTCTTCACCGGCTCGGGCGCGACCGGGCGGCGGCTTCTGGAAGCTTCCGCGCAGTCGAACATGAAGCGTGTCTATCTGGAACTGGGCGGCAAGTCGCCCAACATCGTCTTTGCCGATGCGCCGGATCTCGACGAGGCCGTGAAAGTGTCGGCCAACGGCATCTTCCGCAATTCCGGCCAGGTCTGCGTTGCCGGTTCCCGGCTGCTGGTCGAGCGCAGCCTGCACGATGCCTTTATCGAAAAGCTTAGCGCCTTCACAGAAACCATGAAAGTCGGCGATCCGCTCGACCCGGCCGTGAGTGCCGGGGCGGTCAACTCGCTCCGCCAGCTGGAGCAGAACCTGGCCTTCGTCGAGGAGGCGCGCGCGCAAGGCCGGACCATCGTCACCGGCGGGACGCGTATCCTTCAGGAAACCGGCGGCTACTATATGGCGCCGACCATCGTCACGGATGTGAAGCCGGACGACAGGATTGCCCGCGAGGAAGTCTTCGGGCCGGTGCTTGCCGTTCTTCCCTTCGACACGGAAGACGAAGCGGTGGCGATTGCAAACGGCACGGACTACGGCCTCGCAGCAGCCGTCTGGACCGGCAACCTTTCCCGTGCCCATCGCATGATCCGCCGGATCCGGGCCGGGGTCGTCCACGTCAACACCTATGGCGGGTCGGACCTCACCGTACCGCTCGGCGGGGTGAAGCAGTCGGGAAACGGCCACGACAAGTCCCTGCACGCCTTTGAAAAATATCTCGACCTGAAGACCGCCTGGATCAAGCTGTGACGGATCTGGCGGGAGAAGAGGAAAACATGTCTGACCGGACCATTCTCGTTGTGGGCACCTATGACACCAAGGACGACGAACTGAACTACATTTGCGACGTCATCCGGGGGCAGGGCGGCCATGTGCTCACCATGGACGTGAGTGTCCTCGGTGATCCGTCGAAACCGGCCGACATTTCCAAGCACGATGTTGCCGGGGAAGGCGGACACACCATCCAGGAAGCCATCGACGGCGAGGACGAGAACCTGGCCATGCAGATCATGGCAAAGGGTGCGGCCGCGCTCACCGCGCGTCTTTATAGTGAAGACCGCTTCGATGGCGTGCTGGTGCTTGGCGGCACCATGGGAACGGATCTGGCGCTTGATGTCTGTTCGGCACTGCCCCTGGGCGTGCCGAAATACATTGTCTCGACCGTCTCCTTCTCTCCCCTTATCCCGCCCGAACGCCTGCCTGCCGACATCCAGATGATCCTGTGGGCGGGCGGGCTTTATGGTCTGAATTCCGTCTGCAAGGCATCGCTCAGTCAGGCGGCCGGCGCGGTTCTGGGCGCGGCCAGGGCGGTCGAGAAGCCGAAGCTTGAAAGACCGCTTATCGGCATGACGTCCTTCGGCAAGACGGTGCTGCGCTACATGGTGGCACTGAAACCGGCGCTGGAGGCGCGAGGCTTCGAGGTCGCCGTCTTCCATGCCACAGGCATGGGCGGGCGGGCCTTTGAAAGCCTTGCCGCGGAAGGGGCCTTTGCCGCCGTCATGGACTTCGCGCCCCAGGAAGTCGGCAATCACCTGATGGGTTCGGCAATCAGCGCCGGAGCCGATCGGATGACCAATGCGGGCAAGGCCGCCATCCCGCAAATCGTTTCGACGGGCTGTTATGACCTGGTCGATTTCATCGGCTGGCAGGAGGCTCCGCAGAAGGTTGCGGGGCAGGAGGTCCACGCCCACAACCGCCTCTTGTCCTCCGTCATGATGACCACGGACCAGCGTCGTGAGATGGCACGGGAAATGTGCAAGAAGCTGGCGGCGGCAAAGGGCCCGGTGACCTTTCTCCTGCCGCTTCGCGGCGGCAACGAATGGGACCGGGAAGGCGGGCCGCTCTCAAGCCCGGAAGGACTGAAGGCTTTCAACGAGGAAATCAGGCAGGCCTGCCCGGCAAATGTCACGCTCATCGAGATAGATGCCCATATCAATGACGCCGCCTTTTCCGAGGCAGCCCTTAAGGTGCTGGACGGCTGGACGGCCTCCGGCATCGTGAAGGGAGCCGCCTGATTCATGAAGGAAGCTTTGGTTCTCGACTTCGGCGGCGTCATATCCAGAACGCTGTTCGAAACCCATGACCTTTCGGAAAAGGCACTCGGTCTTGCTCCCGGAACCCTCACCTGGCGCGGGCCCTTCGACCCGGCAGGTGATGCTGCCTGGCGCGCCATGCAGGCCGGCGAGATGAGCGAGCGCGACTACTGGGCGCTCCGTATGCGGGAGACCGGCGAGCTGGTCGGCGAGACCTGGACCGAGTTCCCGCAATTCGTCGGCCGCGTCCGGGGCGCGGAACCGGCAGCCGTCATCCGCCCCGAGGCCCTGGCCGTCATTGGGCGGGTCAAGGGTGCGGGCAAGAAGCTCGCGATCCTCTCCAACGAACTTGATCTCTTCTACGGCAAGGATTTCCGGCAGAAACTGCCATTCCTGGAGCTCTTCGACGTCATCGTCGATGCCACCTATACCGGCATCCTGAAACCGGACCCGAGAGCCTATGCGAGCGTTTCAACGGAGCTGAACCTGCCGCCGGAGGCCTGCGTCTTCGTCGACGACCAGAAGAAGAATGTCCGTGGCGCCGTTGAGGCCGGCATGGTCCCCGTTCATTTCGACGTGACGGCGCCGGGCGAGAGCTACGCCGCGGCCTTGCGCCTGCTGGGGCTGGATTGAGCAGCAACACACTCTTATCCGGTAACCGAGAAGCCCACCCACAACCTCATCCTTCGAGACAGCGCTTCGCACTTCCTCAGGATGAGGTGGTTGGGTTACTGGCGGCCGGTTTGTGTCTCTTGCCGCAATAGCCGGATCAATCTCCCGCCCCAACATTCCGCCAGTCTCTCGGCGACAGGCCGTGATGGCGCTTGAAGGCGGTCGAGAAGTGCTGGAAATTGGAAAAGCCGTTGCGCAGGGCGATTTCGGAAACGGTCAGGCCCGAGCAGCGCTTGTCCCGAAGATCGGCTGCGGCCGCATCCAGTCTCTTCACGCGGATAAAGCCGGAAAGCGAACTGCCCTCCTTCGCAAATACGGAATTCAGCCGGCGCACCGACAGCCCCATGGCGGCTGCGACCATGGTCCGGTCGAGTTCCGGGTTGCCGAGCTGGCTGGCGATCCACGCCTTGGTGCGTAACAGGACCTGCCGGTCCGGGGCGGACAGCTCCGCCGTGCCCCCTGCCACCGAGGCCAGCCCCGTTGCGATCAGGTCAATCAGGGTTTCCTGCACCATGGCCTGAAGTGTGGGGTCGTCCGTTCCGGCATGGTGGCTGAAGGCCAGGATGTTATCCCGTACCAGCTGGCCCAAGCCCGATTGCCCGTCAATGCGGTGTCCGGCCACCATGCGCGCGTTGGGAAACCGGGCCAGAAGCCTTTCCTTGGGCAATTGCACGACCATCTGGGAAAAGCCGTCGTTCAGCTCCAGCCGGTAGGGGCTGGTGCTGTCGTAGAGCACCATGTCGCCGGGTCTGAGGTTCGCCTGAGCTCCGAACTGGGAAATGCGGGCGCCCCGTCCGGTTTCCAGGGACAGGAGGAAATATTCCTCGCTGGCGGTGCGGATATCGCTCGGCCGCCGGTCGACTGTGTGGGCAAGGCCGGAGACTTCGCTGATCGACAGCATGGAATGCTGCGTGGTCTTCAGGAGGCCCTTGAAGCGGGTCAGATTTTCGGTTTCGCAGCCCAGCCGGACAAAACTCTCGCAGACCGCATCCCGCCAGAACGCAAACCGGTCGCGTGGCGCAACCTTTGCCGTATCGTACCGGATTGTCGTGTCCATGCCTTGAATCCTCTTCTGCCTCCGATCTTGCCGGAGCTTCCCAAAAACGCAAGTTTTATGGCCCGGACGCGAAAGCCGGCAATTTGCGGAACTGGCAGTCTGTCCCGATCAATTCGGGAGAGGACCATGGAAAAGGAATTCAAAGTCGCGGCCGTTCAGGCCGCCCCCTGCTATCTCGACCTGCGCTCTGGTGTCGAGAAGGCAATCGGCTACATCGAGGAAGCTGCAAAAGCCGGAGCGCGGCTTGTCGCCTTTCCGGAAACCTGGCTGCCGGGGTATCCGAACCATATCTGGCTCGGTTCCGTTGCCTGGAGCATGCAGTTCACGCAAAGCTATTTCGAGAACTCCGTCGAAGCCGGTTCCGACGCAGACAGGGCCATCGCGGAAGCCGCGCGCCGGAACGGCATTCAGGTCTCCATGGGGCTGAGCGAACGCGACGGTGGTTCGCTTTATATCGCCCAGTGGCACTATGACGAGAACGGCAATGTCATCCAGCGCCGCCGGAAACTGAAGCCGACCCATGTGGAGCGCACCGTCTTCGGAGAGGGGGACGGGTCTGATCTGGCAGTCAACGAAACCGCGCTCGGCCGCGTCGGCCAGCTCAGCTGCTGGGAGCACCTGCAGCCGCTTTCCAAATACGCCATGTACGCGCAGAACGAGCAGATCCACTGCGCGGCCTGGCCGAATTTCGCGCTCTATAACGGCGGTGCCCATGCGCTCGGCCATGAGGTCAACAACGGCGCCAGCATGGTCTATGCGGTGGAGGGAAGCTGCTTCGTGCTCGCCCCATGCGCCACCGTCGACAAGGCCATGCAGGATCTCCTGTGTGAAGGCGATCCGCAGCGCGAAGCCCTGCTCCGCCTCGGCGGTGGTTACACGCGCATCTATGCCCCGGACGGCCGCTCCATCGGGTCGGATCTGCCCGACACCGAGGAAGGTCTGGTCTTCGCCGATATCGACCTCGGCCTGATCGCCCTTGCCAAGGCGGCAGCGGACCCGGCGGGGCACTATGCGCGCCGCGATGTCACCCGGCTTTTGCTGAATTCCGAGCGGCAACGCCCTGTCGTCCATTTCAGGGAGTTTGCCGGAGAGGCGTTGCCCGAGGCGGAAAGCGACGATGAGCAACCGGTCACGAGCGAAGCGGCGGAGTGAGTCTGTGCGGGCTGCCAACCGGCAGCCCCGCAGAACATCCAGACACGTAATACCCGCAAACTCGACCTCATTCTGAGGAGCCGATTTGGCGGCGTCTCGAAGGATGGGCAGCTAGCTCAGAGTATG
>NZ_JBNKYW010000251.1:0-80389 GCF_050301095.1 Roseibium sp. | reverse complement strand
GTTTTTATATGGCATGTAACATAGGCGCCAACGATGTGGCCAACTCCATGGCCTCGGCGGTCGGCGCAAATGCAATCACCTTGCGCCAGGCCATATTCATTGCGGGGATATTGAACATTGTCGGCGCCACATTCATCGGCTCCCATGTCACCAACACGATTCGAAAAGGAATCGTTTCAACCGACATTTTAAAAGATCCGCAACTGGTGCTAATAGGCGCTTTATCGGCGCTTTTATCCGCTTCGTTGTGGGTGAGTTTCGCTACCTGGAGATCCCTGCCGGTTTCAACCACCCATTCCATCGTCGGCGGTGTCATGGGGGCCGGAATCGCTGCGGCAGGCTTTTACTCGGTGAACTGGCCGACCATGGGCAGCATTGCCGCGAGCTGGGTCATTTCGCCGATCTTGGGCGGTATCATCGCCGCCGGTTTCCTGGCCTTCATCAAGACCTTCATCATTTATCAGGACGACAAGATCGCCGCTGCCCGCCGCTGGGTTCCCGTCCTGATCGGCGTGATGGCAGGTGCCTTTGCCAGCTATTTGGCCCTCAAGGGGTTGAAGAAGATCATCAAGATAGACATGCCGATCTCATTGGTGATCGGGGCTATCGTCGGAGCGATTGTCTGGCAGATCATGAGACCGATCATTCGGCGCCAGTCGGAAGGTATGGAAAACCGCAACCAGTCGCTTCGTACGCTGTTTTCGGTTCCTCTTGTGTGTTCCGCCGCGCTTCTTTCCTTTGCGCATGGTGCGAATGACGTTGCCAATGCGGTCGGTCCGCTGGCTGCAATCGTGCACACCGCCGAGCTTGGCGATGTCGCATCGAAGGTCAGCATTCCGCTTTGGGTGATGGCCGTTGGCGCCTTCGGCATTTCCTTCGGTCTGCTGCTGTTCGGCCCGAAGCTGATCGCGATGGTCGGTCAGCAGATCACCAAGCTGAACCCGATGCGGGCCTATTGCGTGTCCCTGTCCGCCGCCATCACCGTTATCATTGCCTCGGGTCTCGGTCTGCCGGTCAGCTCCACCCATATCGCGGTGGGCGCGGTTTTCGGGGTCGGGTTCTTCCGCGAATGGTTCACGGAACGCTCCAAACTCCGGTTGGAATACGTCAACAAGCACGACGGGACCGAACGCAAGGAGGTCCGCCCCGTCCGTAACCGCGAGGAACAGGCCCGCAGGCATCTGGTCCGCCGTGCCCATTTCATGACCATTGTGGCCGCATGGGTGGTGACCGTTCCGGCTGCCGCGGTCCTGTCCGCTGCACTTTATTTCGTCATGGTGAAGCTGATCGCCTGATCCTAACCGGCCAGATGTCCGGCTGGCTCCAATGTCAGGTCGGCCCAGACAGGCAGATGGTCGGAGGCTACCCGGGCGGTCTTGGATTTATGGACGCCTGCCTGCTGAACGGTGAACTCCGGACTGGTGATGATCCGGTCCAGGCTTCCGACGGGCAGGGGGCTAGGAAAACTCCGGCCGGGTGTCGTCACTTCGTAGCGCTCCTCGAACAGCTTTATGCTGCCCGCCGTATCGCGCCATTCGTTCAGGTCGCCAATCAGAACCGTCGGAAGATAGTCGAGGTGTTCGTGCAACTGGTGCATGAGTGAGGTGATCTGCTTTTTGCGGAAATGGCTCACCAGACTGAGATGCATAGCCGCGACCCGGATCTTCTCCCCACCCACATTGACGTCGACAGCAACAGCCCCTCGTGGCTCCAGGGTGGGCAGCTCGATGCGCCGGTGATCCAGAATACCGATGGTGTTGCGCACCAGAATGGCATTGCCGTGCCAGCCGAGGCTCCTGTCGGAGGTGGCGAAGGGCACCGGGCGGTAGTCCGTCTGTTCAAGGATGATGTCCCGGTCGAGCGTGCTTTCTCGCGGCCCGAACCTCTTGTCGGCTTCCTGCAAGGCAAGGATGTCGCAATCCAGCTCCCGGATAACCTTCAGCGTCCGGTCGGGGCGCCGCCTGGCATCGACGCCGATTGCTTTTTGAATGTTGTAGGAACCGATCTTGAGCATTCCGACAGGTTTGCGGCCTCTGTGGAGGTTTGGCAAGGGCGCAAATGCGAAACTCACGCAGCAATGAACGGATCATTGCCCCGACGGAAAAGCCCTCGGCTCTGTTCCGAGCCGAGGGCCAAACCTTGACCGGGAAAAGGACGTTTCCCCGAATGTTGGATAATCATTCCGCACCGTGCAGCGGGGCTCAGGCGGCGGCCAGTTCCCCGGCGGACTGCACCAGAATTCCGGCAACATAGTCCATGAAAGACACCCAGGCTTCGACAACGAATGTGTCTTCGCCCGTGCGCCAGACCATGACCGGAGACTTGTGGAAGATCGTGCGGGTCACGGTGCCGACCGGGAAGGTTTCCAGCGAAAAGTCGATGAAGATCCCGGTGTTGAGCAGCCAGACCGCTTTTTCGCCGCTTACGATGACGGCATCAGACCGCTCTGAAACATTGACCAAGGCGTGCGGTTCGTCGCCGAGCTTCTCCTCAATAGCAACGAAAACCGCCTGAAGTTCGTCTTCCGGCGCCAGCAGGGTCCATTCATCGGGCCCGAGCCACAGTGCGGCCCGTTTGGCGGCTACTGTGGAGGACTGCGGTTTGACCGGCAGTTCGACGCCGAAGGCATCGCCTGCTGTCTTCAAGGAGGTTTCCCGCGCCCGGAATGAAAGCCGCGCCATCGGGGCAGCCTTCAGGATTGAAACGCCACCCAGGCTGAGAAGCGGTGCCTCGCCGGCGTCCGGCGTGATCAGATCGCTTGCCAGAAGATCAGACATTGAGCCGTGCTCCTTCCTTGTCGTAGAACACCGTGCCGGTCACTTCGACCGGGATGCTGCCGTCCGGCATCGGCACATAGAGGGTTTTGCCTTCCAGCGCATGGCCGTTCTTGACGATGGCCAGGGCGATCGTGCGGTCAAGGGCCGGGCTGTAGTAGGACGAAGTCACATGGCCTTCCGCCGGCGTGCCGGTGGCCGGGTTTTGAGCCACGGTGATCTGAGCACCTTCTTCCAGTTTCACTTTCGGGTCCTTGGTCAAAAGACCCACGAACTGCTTGCGGTTTTCAGCAACCAGATCCGGGCGTTCCAGCCCCCGCTTGCCGACAAAGTCGAACTTCTTCTTGCCGATGGCCCAACTCATGCCGGCATCCTGTGGTGTGACGGTGCCGTCCGTGTCCTGGCCAACGATGATGTAGCCCTTTTCGGCGCGCAGCACGTGCATGGTTTCCGTGCCGTAGGTGGTGCCACCATGCTTTTCGATTGCCTTGGCGAGTGTCATCCACATCATCTTCCCGTGACGGCGCGGCACGTTGATTTCGAAGCCGAGTTCACCGGTGAAGGAGATGCGGAAGAGACGACAGGGCACACCGCAGAAAGTCGCTTCCACCACGCTCATGTGCGGGAAAGCCTCTGCAGAAAGGTCGACGCCTTCAATGAAGGGCGCGATTACTTCGCGGGCCTTCGGGCCCTGCACGGCGGCAACGGCAAACTGTTCCGTCGTCGAGGTGATCCAGACATTCAGGTCCGGCCATTCGGTCTGGAGGTAGTCCTCCATCGTGGCAAAGACGCTCGGCGCTCCGCCGGTTGTCGTAGTGACATGGAAGCGGTCTTCCGCCAGGCGTCCGATGACGCCGTCGTCGGTAATGAAACCGGCGTCGTTGAGCAAGAGGCCATAGCGGCAGCGGCCCGGTGCGAGTTTCTTCCACGGGTTGGTGTACATCCGCTCCAGGAATTCGGCCGCGTCCGGTCCCACAACCTCGATCTTTCCGAGGGTCGAGGCATCGAACAGGCCGACGCTTTCACGGGTCGTCTTGCACTCGCGCGCAACCGCCGCATGCATGTCTTCGCCGGCTTTCGGGAAGTACCAGGTGCGCTTCCACTGGCCGACATCCTCGAATACGCCGCCGTTCTTCACGACCCAGTCATGCGACGGGGTCTTGCGGACCGGATCGAAGAAGTCGCCACGGGAGACGCCTGCAAACAGGCCGAAGGTTGTCGGTGTGTAGGGCAGGCGGAACGTGGTGAGGCCCACATCCGTCACAGGCCGCTGCAGCGCACCGGAGGCGATTTCAAGCGCGTTCATGTTCGACAGGCGACCCTGGTCGGTGGCCATGCCGGTGGTCGTGTAGCGCTTGATGTGTTCGATGGACTGCATGCCTTCGCGTACTGCCAGCTTGACGTCCTTTGCGGTAACGTCGTTCTGGTAGTCGACCCAGGCTCTTACTTTGGAGGCATTCCGGTCGTGAGGCAGGGCGCCAAGCGTGCCACCCAGGCCGGCTTCACCGCCCGTCGCGGTGACGCGGGTAACCTTCGCGGATTTTCCGATGGCGGCCTTTGCAGCCTCTTCCCCGGCGGCAAAGCCGTCCTCCAGCGTCTCCTGCAGGCCATAAAGGCCCTTGGAAGCACCGGCGGAGCGTTCGTTCTGAACGGATTTGCCCGGGACATAAGCACCCTTTTCTGCGTCCCAGACGACTTTGCCGCGAGACTGGGAATAAAGGCTGACAGTCGGCGTCCAGCCGCCGGACATCAGCAGGGCATCACAGGCAATCTGGCCGCCGGAGGCAACCTGGCCGGAGGTCATCATGCGGCCGAGAAGAGCAGCCTTGATCCGCTTGCGGCCGAGGGTGCCGGTCACCACGCAGCCGGATTCCACCCTGATGCCCCGTGCCTTGGCGATGGAAACCAGGTTTTCCGGCGGCGTCTCGCGCAGGTCCACGATGGCAGCCACTTCAACGCCGTGGTCTGCGAGGTCGAAGGCGGCCTGCCATGCGGTGTCGCAGGCAGTGGCGACCACCACCTTGTTGCCCACCTTGACGCCATAACGGTTGAGGTAGGTCCGGCCGGCTTCGGCGAGCATGATGCCCGGCCGGTCGTTTTCCGGGAATACCATCGGCCGCTCGATCGCGCCGGCGGCAATCACGACTTCCTTGGCCCGCACTTGCCACAGGCGTTCGCGCGGCAATCTTGGGTCCGGATCGGAGAGGTGTTCGGTCACCCGCTCGGCGAGCGACAGGTAGTTGTGCGCGAAATAGCCGAAGGCGGTGGTGCGCTTGAGCAACGTGACGTTGTCCATTGCGCCAAGTCTGGCGATGGTTTCTTCCACCCAGGCAGACGGCTCCTTGCCATCGATGCTGGCGCTGGTTTCGGTCAGCAGCGAGCCGCCGAATTCCGCCTGTTCGTCGCACAGGATGACCTTGGCGCCGCTCTCAGCCGCAGCCAGAGCCGCCGCCAGACCGGCAGGGCCGGAGCCCGCGACCAGAACGTCGCAATGGGCGTAGAGGTTGCCGTAGAAATCGTGATCCGGGTTCTTCGGCGGTTTTCCGAGACCGGCCGCCGCGCGGATGACCGGCTCATAGATCTTGTCCCAGAAGGACTTGGGCCACATGAAGGTCTTGTAGTAGAAGCCCGCCGGAAAAAGCGGCGACATCAGGTCGTTGACAGCGCCGATGTCGAAACCGAGCGAGGGAAAGCGGTTCTGCGAGATGGCTTCCAGCCCCTTGTAGAGCTCAACCTGCGTTGCGCGCAGGTTCGGGGTCTGGTCGCCCTTGCGATAAACGCCGACAAGTGCGTTCGGCTCTTCCGAACCCGCGGTGATGATCCCGCGCGGCCGGTGGTACTTGAACGACCGGCCGACAAGGTGCACGCCGTTGGCGAGCAGCGCGGAGGCAAGAGTATCACCCTTGTGGCCGTGCATCTCCTCGCCGTCGAAGGTGAAGGTGAGTTGCTCGGCGCGGTCGATCCGGCCGCCTTTTTCAGTACGGAATGGCTGGCTCATTTGCCGGCCTCCTTGGCAATCGTTTCAAGATCCGGCATCGGTTCGCCAGCCTTGTAGAACTTCAGGAAATTATCGCTGACCGTGTCGCGCACAGCGTTGAAAAAGCGGCCGCAACCATGAATATGGCGCCAACGCTCTGCGTAGACGCCCTTGGTGTTCGAGCGCATGTAGAGATAGTCGACCCAGCCCTCGTCGGAGACCTTGGATGGGTCTGCCGGGCGGGCGATATGGGCTTCGCCCCGGCAGGCGAATTCCGTTTCCGCGCGTGTCACGTCGCAGTAGGGGCAATAAACCAGCAGCATCCGATGAAGTCTCCCCTTAGTGCGCCACTGCGGCAGCTGCCGCTTCGTCGATGAGGCGGCCGGTGCGGAACCGGTCGATGGTGAAAGGTGCGTTGATCCGGTGTGGCTCGTCCTTGGCGATCGTATGCGCAAAGACATGACCTGATCCCGGCGTTGCCTTGAAGCCGCCCGTTCCCCAACCGCAGTTGACGTAAAGCCCGGGTACCGGCGTCTTGGACAGGATCGGCGAGCGGTCCGGCGTCACGTCCACGATGCCACCCCAGTTACGCAGCATGCGCATGCGGCGGAAATGCGGGAAAAGCTCACAGATCGCGTCGATCGTGTGGTTGCTGATGTGAATGCCGCCGGTCTGGGAATAGGACACGAACTGGTCCGTGCCCGCGCCGATCACCAGTTCGCCCTTGTCGGACTGGGAGATGTAGGCGTGGATCGTGTTGGACATGACCACGCAGGGGAACGCCGGTTTGACGGGTTCTGAGACGAGCGCCTGCAGCGGGAAGGATTCCAGCGGCATGCGAACGCCGGCCATGTCCATGATCGTGGTGGTATGACCGGCGGCAACAACACCGACCTTCTTGGCCTTGATGAAACCCTTAGCCGTTTCAACCCCTTCAACGGCGCCGTTGGCTCCACGGCGAATGCCGGTGACCGCGCAGTTCTGGATGATATCGACACCGAGGGCATCGGCGCCCCGGGCATATCCCCAGGCCACCGCATCGTGGCGCGCCGTGCCGCCAACACGCTGAAGTGCCGCCCCCATCACCGGGTACCGGATGTTCCTGGAGATGTTCAACGGGGGACAATATTCCCTGGCCTGCTCCGGCGTCAGCCATTCGTTCTGCACACCGGCAAGACGATTGGCATGGATGTGCCGCTGCGCTACCTGAACGTCGTGCACCGTGTGGGCCAGCATCATCACGCCGCGTGCGGAATACATGACGTTGTAGTTCAGTTCCTGGGACAGGTTTTCCCAAAGGCCGATGGCGTGGTTGTAGAGCCCCGCGCTTTCTTCCCAGAGATAGTTGGACCGCACGATCGTGGTGTTACGGCCCGTGTTGCCGCCGCCGAGCCAGCCTTTTTCGATCACGGCGACATTGCGCACGCCGTGCTCCTTGGCAAGATAATAGGCTGTCGCCAGTCCATGGCCGCCGGCACCGACGATAACGACGTCGTACTCGGCCTTGGGCTCCGGTGCCCGCCACTGGCGGCCCCAGTTCTGGTGCGCGGAAAAGGCGTTCTTCGCCAGTTCCAGGAAGGAATAACGCTTCATAAAGCAGCGGCTCCGCACGTTGGCGGCCGGATTTTCCGCAATTTTCGGAAAGCCGGCCTGTCTAGTTCACATCGCATGCGATCGCGACCATACCGAATGCGGTCTAGCCCCGTCCATTGCCGCGCATATTCGCGATTGCACGAACGCTCTCCTATAAGGTTTCAGTCGCTTGCTTGTCAGAATGCGACATAGGTGTCCAAAGCCGTCCGAACATTGACCGGAACAGTGGGGAAATAGCGGAAAAACAAGTGTTTTCCGATATGCGTGGCCGTATTTGATGATCGCGTTTTTCCAACGAGTTGCGCATTCCCGACACTGAATGCCGCTTCGGTTCTTGCATTTGGTCCCCTCGGGGGTAACTCTCCCCCAAACGCATTCAACAGGGAGATCCAACCATGGAAGTTCGTGCAGCCGTGGCCGTTGGGGCCGGCAAACCCCTCGAAGTCACCACCGTGAACCTGGAGGGCCCGCGGGCGTTCGAAGTGCTGGTTGAAGTCAAGGCGACCGGTATTTGCCACACGGATGAGTTCACCCTGTCGGGTGCGGATCCGGAAGGGCTTTTTCCGGCGATTCTCGGTCACGAGGGCGCCGGTGTGGTGGTGGAAGTCGGACCGGGCGTCACTTCGCTCAAACCCGGCGATCACGTCATTCCGCTCTATACGCCCGAGTGCCGGCAGTGCGAATACTGCCTCAATCCGAAAACGAATCTCTGCCAGTCGATCCGGGCCACCCAGGGGCAGGGCCTGATGCCGGACGGTTCGTCCCGCTTTTCCACGCTCGATGGCGATCCGATCCTGCATTACATGGGCACATCGACCTTCGCCAACTACACGGTCGTTCCGGAAATCGCGCTGGCGAAGATTCGCCCTGACGCGCCCTTCGACAAGGTTTGCTACATCGGCTGTGGCGTTACCACCGGCATTGGTGCGGTGATCAACACCGCCAAGGTGGAAATCGGCTCGCGCGCCATCGTCTTCGGCCTGGGCGGCATCGGCCTCAACGTCATCCAGGGTCTGCGTCTTGCCGGTGCCGACCAGATTGTCGGGGTTGATCTCAATCCGTCGAAGAAGGAGATGGCCGAGCGATTCGGCATGACTGACTTCGTCAACCCGAGCGAAGTGGACGGTGATCTGGTGGCCTATCTGGTGAACCTCACCAAGGGTGGGGCGGATTATACGTTCGATGCGACGGGCAATGTCGGTGTCATGCGCACGGCACTGGAATCGGCCCACAAGGGTTGGGGCGAAAGCATCATCATCGGCGTGGCGCCAGCGGGGGCCGAAATCTCCACCCGGCCGTTCCAGCTGGTGACCGGCCGGTCCTGGCGGGGCACGGCTTTCGGCGGCGCGCGCGGTCGCACGGATGTTCCCAAGATTGTCGACTGGTACATGGACGGCAAGATCGAGATCGACCCGATGATCACCCACACCATGCCGCTGGAAGACATCAACAAGGGTTTCGACCTGATGCATGCGGGCGAGTCGATCCGCTCTGTCGTACTCTACTGATGTTCCAAGCCGGAACGGTGTTCCGGTACCAATCATGTCACCCCGGACGCCGCGTGGCGGCGATCCGGCGTGACACCTCGGGTCACAACGGCTCTCGAAAGTGAACTGAAAAGAAGATGAAAACTCTATCGGAAAACAGGGCCTTTGGCGGTGTCCAGGGCGTTTACAGCCATATGTCCGAGGTCTGTGATTGCGAGATGACCTTCGCGGTCTTTATGCCTCCTCAGGCAAAGGACGGACCGGTGCCATGCCTCTGGTATCTGTCGGGCCTGACCTGCACCCACGAGAACGCAATGACAAAGGCAGGCCTTCAGGCCCATGCGGCGGAATTCGGGCTGGCTGTCGTCTTCCCGGACACCAGCCCGCGCGGCGAAGGCGTCGCCAACGACGAAGCCTATGATCTGGGGCAGGGGGCCGGCTTTTATGTGAACGCCACGGAAGATCCCTGGAAACCCCATTTCCAGATGGAGAGCTATGTCGCCAGCGAATTACGCGACCTGGTTACCGAGAGTTTTGCCGTTTCCGTCCATCACGGTATCACCGGTCATTCGATGGGCGGTCATGGCGCGCTGACGCTCGCCATGAAATATCCGGGGCATTATCAATCGCTCTCCGCTTTTGCGCCGATTGCCAATCCGACCCGGTCGGACTGGGGGCGGAAGCAGCTTGGCGCCTATCTCGGTAGCGATGAAAACCAATGGGCAGGCCACGATGCAACTTTGATGTTGAAGGAAAAAGGCTGGAGCGGCGACGTCCTGATCGACCAGGGCGCGGACGACCAGTTTTACGATCTGCTGAAGCCGGAGGCGCTGGTCGCGTCGCTGGTGGAAACCCGGACAGCGCATTCTTTCCGTCTTCAGAACGGATATGACCATTCCTACTACTTCGTCTCCACCTTCGCACGGGATCATGTCGCCTGGCATGCGGAGCGTCTCAAGGGGTAAGCCGCCGTCAGCTTGCCTGAGGGGCACTACAGTGCAGCTATCTGGGCTGGAGCCGCAGCGCGCTGATCGCAAGCACGATCCAGCTCAGAATCACAAGCCCGCCGCCGATCGGAGCCGACATCGGAAAAAGCCGGTGGTCGAAGACGATGCGGGCGGCAAGGTCTCCGCAAAAGAGCACGAGACCAAGCGAAAGGACTGTTGCGGCGACCGGCAGGAACGGAGCACGCCTGACCTGAGACAGGAGACCGATTCCGAGAAAGACGGGCGCATGCGCAAGCAGCATTTGTGCAATCGTGGTCAGCAGACCGGAGGCTGTTGCATGCGCCGAGAGGGCTAGGCAGACGACACCGAGCGCACCGGATAGGCCGGAAAGCGCAACGCAGATTCGCAGAAGCGGTCTTGTTCCTGTGGACGTCTGTGAAGCGTTGGGAGCGGACATTGCTTTTCCAAAGGATCAATACGCCCGGCCCTGACGGCCGGGCTGTGCTGGTTCAGGTCGGAAATCCGCGTTTTTCGAGAAGTGCCTCCACTCTCGGAGCGCGTCCACGGAACGCCACATAGGCATCCTCCGGATCCTGCCGACCGCCGGCGGAATAGATGAAGGTCAGCAGTTTTTCTGCGGTTTCCGGATCGAAGACATCGCCTTTTTCCTCAAAAGCCTCGAAGGCGTCCGCGTCCATGACCTCCGACCACATGTAGCTGTAGTAGCCGGCCGAATAGGCATCGCCTGAAAAGACGTGCTGGAAGTGTGGAATGCGATGGCGCAGTGTGATCGCCTTGGGCATGCCTATCTTTTCGAGTTCGATTTTCTCAAACGCGTCTATGTCGAGCTTCGCCGGATCTTTCAGCAGGTGCAATTCCAGATCGACGAGGGCGGAAGACGTGTATTCGACTGTCTCGAAGCCCTTGTTGAAATTCGAGGCGGCCAGCAACTTGTCCAGCAGGTCCTGCGGCATCGGTTCGCCGGTCTTGTAGTGGACGGCGTATTTCGAAAGCACTTCGGGCACCGACAGCCAGTGCTCATAAAGCTGGGAGGGGAGCTCGACAAAGTCGCGTGCGACACTTGTCCCTGAAATCATCGGGTAGGTCACATTCGACAGGAGCCCATGCAGCCCGTGTCCGAATTCATGGAAAAGCGTACGGGCGTCATCGAAGGTAAGGAGCGAGGCCTCGCCCGGTGCGCCCTTGGAGAAATTCATCACGTTGACGATGATCGGTGTGACCTCGCCATCCAGCCTGTGCTGTGAGCGGAAAGCGCTCATCCAGGCACCAGACCGTTTCGAGGCTCGGGCGAAATAGTCGCCAAGGAACAGGCCGACGTGTTTGCCGTCCTTGCCGGAAACCTCAAAGACACGGACGTCGGGATGGTAGACGGAAAGGCCCTCCAGTTCCTTGAAGGTCAGGCCGAATAGGCGATTGGCCGTGTCGAAGGCGGCCTGAATGATGTTGTCGAGCTGCAGGTAGGGTTTCAGCTCGGTCTCATCCAGGTCATGTTCGGCCTTGCGCACCTTTTCGGAATAAAAACGCCAGTCCCAGGGCGCGATTTCATGATTCTCGCCCTGGCTTCGCGCCATTTCCGCAAGCTTGGCTTCCTCGGCACGGGCCTGTTCGACAGCCGGTTCCCAGACCTTGGTGAGCAGACCGCGCACATTGTCCGGTGTTTTCGCCATGGTGTCGTCGAGTTTGTAGGCGGCGAAATTGGCAAAGCCCAGCAGAGAAGCCATTTCCGCCCGTAAGGCGAGTGTTTCCCGGATAATGGCCTTGTTATCGGTTTCACCGCCGTTTTCACCGCGCGCCGTCCAGCCTTTGAATGCTTCCTCCCGCAGGCGGCGATTGGTGGAGAACTGCAGGAACGGCTCGATGGAGGAGCGTGAAAGCGTAATGACATGCTTGCCCTCAAGCCCGCGTTCCTTTGCGGCCTCCGCAGCAGCGGTCAGGAGAAAATCGGGCAACCCCGCGCGGTCTTCCGCCGTTTCCAGTACCAGTTGAAAATCGGCCTCGTCCTTCAGGACGTTCTGGGAGAACTGCGTGCCGAGGATTGCAAGCTTCTGGGAAATCTCGGCCATGCGGACCTTGCCGGCTTCATCAAGCCCTGCACCGGCGCGCTGGAACATCTTCTGATAGCGCTCGAGGACCCGAGCCTCCTCCGCAGAAAGGTCAAGCGTCTCACGCTCTTCCCACAGCGTCACGACCCTTTCGTAAAGCTTCGGATTCAAAAGCATGTCGGAAGATAGCTTGGCGAGTTTGGGCGCTATGTCGCGCTCTATTCTCTGAAGGTTTTCATTAGTGTGAGCCCCCGTCAGGTTGAAAAAGACACGCGCGACTTTTGTCAGTGTCTTGCCGGCTGTTTCCAGGGCGACGATGGTGTTTTCGAATGATGGCGGCGCAAGCTGATTTGCGACCTCCTCATTTTCCCTCCGTGTTTCTTCTATCGCCAAATCAAAGGCCTCTTCGAAGTGAGACGGCTGAATGTCTCCGAACGGAGGCAACTCAAACGGCGTTGTCCAGTCGGCAAGGAGGGGATTGGCGGTCATGGATTTCCTCGAATGTGAAAGGCTTTGTCGGAAAGATATGGCGCGAAGAACGTCGGGTTCCAAGTGACGAACGCCCGCAAGCGCGGATTCACCACATGCTTTTCGCCGCACGTTCAGGCCACTCCGCGTCATAGGTCGTGCCGTCGAAACTTTCCTTGATTTCCTTCAGGATCATTCCCGGTGTCGGCAGATCGTCTGCTGCAGACCGGGATTCCGGAGCCCAAAGATCGGCCCGAAGAATGGCCCGGGCGCATTGGAAATAGACGGATTCAATCGTGACGACGATGACCGACCGCGGTTCCTTGCCTTCCTTTTCGAAAGAGGCGAGCAGCTTCGGCTCGACGGACACCACCGCCTTGCCGTTTACCCGGAGCACGTTGTTCCAGCCCGGCACCATGAACATGAGCGACACACGCGGGTCGCGCACGATGTTTTGCAGGGAATCGATCCTGTTGTTGCCGCGCCGGTCTGGCAGCAGCAGGGTTCTGTCGTCCCTGATGCGTACAACGGGTTCGTCATCGCCTCGCGGTGAACAGTCGAGGCCTTCCGGTCCGCAGGTCGAAAGCGCGCAGAAACGGGCAGATTCGACTATTTTCCGGTAAGCGGCACCAAGATGGTCGATCTCTTTGATGAAAGAAGCTTCACCCGCTGTTCCGTAATGCGAGTGAAGGGCCTCAAGGGAGGTCAGAATGGTCATGATGCATGTGTCCGGGCGCGAGAGGACGGGAGAACGGGCGGGGAAGCGATCTTACTGTTTCACCGGCATACCCGTCAATTTTGCCAATTGCTCACCTTCCGGCGCCGGAACCTAAAACTTTGGTCTAAATGCTTGAAGAATTTTCGCTTTTTAACTCTTACGTCAAAGTAAGGGTGCGGTGCAAAAGAAAAGTGGATTAAGTTGTTGCAGGCATGTCTTAAAACGAATGCTGCAATGCGAAGTCAAGTCTGTTCGACCCCAGGTCTTTAGCCGTGATTACTTCGAAAGTCTAAAGGGTTAGCGGGTGTGGTCGATCCGATAGTCGTATTGCTGATCGAATAAAGTTTTTTCTACAGTCCCCACAGCTTGCACTTCTGGCGCAGAGGATCCGGAAATTCGGACGGGGAACAGGCCAGGGATGCTTGCAGCTGTGCAGCTATTGCCGGTGGGTCCGGGGTGGATCCGCCATGCCTTTCTGGGAGGAAAGTATGAGCTTAATTCGTAAACCCCTTAATCGTCGTTCTATTCTTCGCGCTGGTGCGATGGGTGGCGCCGTTCTGGCAACACCGACCATTTTCACAAGCCGGGCCTGGTCGGCTGGTTATCTGAACGAACCGACAGGGTCGGAAGTCGTTTTCGGTTTCAACGTGCCGCAGACCGGTGCCTACGCTGACGAAGGGGCAGACGAACTGCGCGCCTATCAGCTGGCCGTCAAGCACATCAATGGTGAAGGCGACGGCGGCATGCTGAACACCTTCTCCTCCAAGGCGCTTGGAGGCAACGGTGTGAATGGCAAGAAAGTCACCTATGTGACCGGCGACACGCAGACCAAGTCTGATGCGGCACGTGCGTCCGCCAAGCGCATGATCGAAAAGGACGGCGCCATCATGATCACCGGCGGTTCGTCCTCCGGCGTGGCGATTGCCGTTCAGTCCCTGTGCCAGGAAGCCGGCGTCATCTTCATGGCCGGTCTGACCCACTCCAACGACACCACGGGCAAGGACAAGCGCAAGAACGGTTTCCGGCACTTCTTCAATACCGAAATGTCCGGCGCCGCGCTGGCTCCGGTGCTGAAGAACGCCTTCGGCACCGACCGCAAGGCCTACCACCTGACCGCGGATTACACCTGGGGCTGGTCTCAGGAAGGGTCCATCAAGAAGTACACCGAAGGCATGGGCTGGGAAACGGTTGCTGCGGTCCGCACCCCGCTCGGTGCAGGTGACTTCTCCCAGTACATCACGCCGGTGCTGAACTCTGGTGCCGATGTTCTGGTTCTGAACCACTACGGCAAGGACATGGTGAACTCCCTGACCCAGGCCGTCCAGTTCGGCCTGCGCGACAAGCAGGTCAACGGCAAGGACTTCGCAATTGTCGTTCCGCTGTATTCCCGCCTGATGGCTCAGGGTGCCGGTGAAAACGTCAAGGGCATCTTCGGGTCCACCAACTGGCACTGGTCGCTGCAGGACGAAGGCTCGAAGGCTTTTGTCAAATCCTTCGGTCAGGAATACGGCTTCCCGCCGAGCCAGGCAGCTCACACCACCTACTGCCAGGCGCTGCTTTATGCCGACGCGGCACAGCGTGCCGGAACGTTCGATCCGTGCGGTATCGCCGCGGCTCTGGAAGGCTTCGAGTTCGATGGCCTCGGCAACGGCCCGACCCTCTATCGTGCAGATGACCACCAGTGCTTCAAGGACGTTCTGGTCGTGAAGGGTAAGGAAAACCCGAGCTCCCAGTTCGACGTTCTGGAAGTGGTCGAAGTCACGCCGCGCTCTCAGGTCGAATACCCGGCCGAAATGCTCGGCGGCGAACTCGGCACCTGCAACAACGGCGCATAAGTCTTTGAAGAACAGCAGCCGCCGGAGGCCCGGCCACCGGCGGCTGCAGTCATATTTGGGGCTTAACGCTAGGTAATCAGCGGCAAAATCATGGACGTGATCATTCTACAATTGCTCAACGGGCTGGATAAGGGTGGCGCCTACGCGTTGATCGCCCTTGGACTGACCCTGATTTTCGGAACACTCGGTGTCGTCAACTTCGCTCACGGGGCATTGTTCATGCTCGGGGCCTTCTGCGCGGTTTCCTTCAACGCGCTGCTGAGCCTTGAGCTTGTGACCACCGACCCGGACAAGACCACGGCCTGGGGCACGCCGCTGGAAATCCGCACGCCCTATGTCGAAGCCTATCTGGGCGACTTCGGTGCCTGGGTACTCAACTATTCCGTTCCGGTCTCGATTCTCCTAGCCGTTCCAGTCATGCTTCTGGTCGGCTTCGTCATGGAACGCGGCCTCATCAAGCATTTCTACAACCGTGCTCACGCGGACCAGATCCTGGTGACCTTCGGTCTTGCGATCGTCCTGCAGGAAATCATCAAGTCAATCTATGGCGCGAACCCGATCCCGCAGAGTGCTCCTATCGCCGTACGCGGCGCAGCCGACATTGGTGCCGCCCTTGGTTTTGATCCGGGCGTGATCGTCTATCCCTACTGGCGCATGGTGTATCTAGGCTTTGCCGCTGCCGTTATCGGCGCCGTCTTTGCCTTCCTGCAATTCACGACATTCGGCATGGTCGTGCGGGCGGGCATGGCCGACCGGCACACCGTTGGTTTGCTCGGTATCAATATCGAAAGGCGTTTCACGATCGTCTTTGCCATTGCCGCCGTGGTCGCAGGACTTGCCGGTGTCATGTATACGCCGATCTTGCCGCCCGACTATCACATGGGCATGGACTTCCTGGTGCTCAGCTTCGTTGTCGTCGTCGTCGGCGGCATGGGATCGCTCCCCGGTGCCGTGCTGGCAGGCTTCCTGCTGGGCATCCTCCAGTCCTTTGCATCCATGAACGAAGTGAAGGCAATCCTTCCTGGTATCGATCAGATCATCATCTATCTGGTGGCTGTGGTCATTCTCCTCGTGCGTCCGCGCGGGCTGATGGGCCGCAAGGGCGTAATGGAGAACTAAGAACATGGGAACGAAAATGTCTCCAGCACGCGATCTGCTTCTATTCGGCATCTTTTCCGCAGCGGTTCTCACCATGCCCGTGTGGCTGACGCCGCTCGGAGCCGGCTACCCGGATCTTCTGCAGAAATTCGCCATCTACGGCCTGTTCGCCACCGGCTTCAACCTGCTCTTCGGGCTGACCGGATACCTGTCCTTCGGTCACGCGGCCTTCCTGGGGGTCGGATCCTACACGGCGGTCTGGACGTTCAAGCTTCTGGGAATGAATCCGATCCCGGCCGCAATCATGGCGGTGGTCACCTCAGGCCTGTTTGCGCTTGCCATCGGATATGTGTCGCTGCGCCGTTCAGGTATCTACTTCTCGATCCTGACGCTCGCTTTCGCGCAGATGTCCTACAACCTTGCCTATTCGGTGCTGACACCGATCACCAATGGCGAGACGGGGCTGCGTGTCCTGCAGAGCGATCCCCGCATTCTCGATACAGGAGGGGCTTCCGACGGCCCGTTGCTGGCGAACCTCTTTGGCATCGAAATGACCGGCTGGGGCGGCTTCTATTTCTGCGCGGTTATCCTGCTGATCGGCTTCTTTGTCGCTCAGCGCATCTTCCGCTCGCCTTTCGGCATCATGCTGAGGGCTGTGAAGACCAACCAGAACCGGATGATCTACACCGGCCTCAATCCGCGTCCTTACACTCTGGCCGCTTTTGTCATCTCCGGCATGTATGCCGGTCTTGCCGGCGCGCTGCTGTGTATCACCGACCCGCTGGCAGGTGCCGAGCGCATGCAGTGGACGGCATCTGGCGAAGTGGTTCTGATGACCATTCTGGGCGGTGCGGGCACCTTGCTCGGCCCGGTCTTCGGTGCCGCACTCATCAAATACTTCGAGAACATCTTCTCCGCTTTCAACGAACAGACGCTGCATGAGATCTTCAGCTTTCTTCCCGATTTCCTGGAAGTCCCGGTTGTCGCCGTGTCCAGCCTGTTCGTCGGCGAAGGCTGGCACCTGACGCTAGGCGTGCTGTTCATGCTGATCGTGATCTTCCTGCCGGGAGGCATCATGGAAGGTTTCGCACGGATCGGGCGCCTGTTCCGGCGTTCGGCTTCCAAAGCTGAACCCAGCCGCGCGACTGCCCCGGCCGAGTAAGGAAAGAAATCAAATGGAAATCTTGCGCGTAGAGGGTGTGAACAAGTCGTTCGGCGGTTTGAGAGCCCTCAACAATGTGAACTTCTCGGTGGAAGAGGGGACCGTGCACGCGATCATCGGCCCCAACGGGGCAGGCAAGTCGACCTTCCTGAACTGCATGATCGGCCGCCTGGCCCCGGATACGGGCAGTGTGATGTTCGGTGACGTTTCGCTCACCGGCATGAAGCCCTACGAGATCAACCAGATCGGCGTGTCCCGCGTTTTCCAGACGCCGGAGATCTTCTCCGAACTCAGCCTTCTGGAAAACGTCATGATCCCGACCATGGCGAAACGCGACGGCCAGTTTGCGCTGCATGCCTTCAGGCGGCTGGACCAGGACGCCGAAATCCGTGACAAGGCGCTTCACATGCTTGAAGACGTCGGGCTGGCCGAGAAGGCGGACAACATTGCCGGATCGCTGTCACGTGGTGACAAGCGCCGGCTTGAACTGGCCATGTGTCTCTCCCAGGATCCCAAGCTCCTGCTGCTCGACGAGCCGACAGCAGGCATGTCCCGGGCGGACACCAACAACACGATTGATCTCCTGAAACGGATCAGCGACCGCGGCATCACCAAGGTGGTGATTGAACACGACATGCACGTCGTGTTCTCGCTGGCCGACAAGGTGACGGTTCTGGCTCAGGGAACCATCATCGCGGAAGGCAGGCCGGAAGAAATCAAGGGCGATCCGCGTGTGCAGGAAGCCTATCTTGGAGGAGCGCACCTGTGACCATTCTCGAAGATCAATTCAGCGGCAGGATCGCACCCGGCGTAAAACCGAAGAAGGCTGCAGGCACCGCGCCGGCGTTCTTCTCAGCCTGGGATCTGCATGCCTACTATGGCGAAAGCTATATCGTCCAGGGTGTCAGTTTCGATGTTCGCGAGGGGGAAATCCTTGCATTGTTGGGCCGTAACGGGGCGGGAAAAACGTCGACACTGCGCACCATTGCCCGCATGGACGACCCGCACCTGACCCACGGCGAAATCTGGCTGGATCACAAACCTCTTCACGACATGAAGAGTTACCTGGCAGCACGCAACGGTGTCGGTCTCGTACCGGAAGACCGTTGCATCATTCCGGGGCTGACCGTGCAGGAAAACCTGGAATTGTCCCAGATCGCAGAGCCCAAGGGCTGGTCGATTGAGCGGATCTACGAGCACTTCCCGCGCCTTGCCGAGCGCCGGGGGCAGGAAGCCGTGACCATGTCGGGCGGTGAGCAGCAGATGCTTGCCGTTGCCCGAATCCTCGCACGTGACATCAAGCTGTTGCTGCTGGATGAACCCTATGAAGGTCTGGCGCCGGTGATCGTTCAGGAAATTGAACGCATTCTGGAAGGCGTCAAGGAGCTCGGCATCACGACGATCATCGTTGAGCAGAATGCGATTGCCGCCCTTCACCTCGCGGATCGTGCAGTGATCCTGGATATGGGCGAAGTCGTTTTCGACGGTTCGGCGCAGGACGTTCTCGACAACGCGGAGCTGCGCCAGGAATACCTGGCCATCTGATCCGGACGATTGCCGTCAGCTTGAAAGGCCGGTGCATTGCGCCGGCCTTTTCTTGTTTGCCGCCAACCGTGTGACGTTTTTCGATTTGTCCTGAACAAGTCTGCCCTCCGTACGGCTTCTCGCTGTCTGCTGCTTGGACTGGGGAAGGGAATATGATTTGTTGCGCGCGACCATATCCTCGAACGGATGATCTTCGATGCTTCTCTTATCCGAACAACAGACCCGCGACGCTCTGCCATTTCCGGACCTGATCGACGCGCTTGACGGCATATTCCGCTCGGGCTGCGTCATGCCCACACGCCACCATCACGACATGGAAGTTCCCGGGGAACCGGATGCCACTATGCTTCTGATGCCCGCGTGGGTGCCGGGAGAATTTGCCGGCGTGAAGGTCGCGCACGTCTTTCCCGGAAACTCGAAACGGGGGATTCCCGCGGTTTCCGCGCAGTATCTGCTGTCGGACGCGAAGTCCGGCGAAATGCTGGCGCTTATCGATGGCGGCGAACTGACCGCCAGGCGCACTGCAGCCGCTTCCGCCCTGGCTGCCCGCTCCCTGGCGCGTGCCGATGCCCGCCATCTCCTGGTTGTCGGGACAGGCCGGCTTGCACCCAATCTGGTCGCAGCCCACATGGCGGTCCGCCCGATCGAGGAAGTCACCCTCTGGGGCAGGTCCAAAGAAAAGGCGGCAGAAGCAGTCCGGGAACTCGAGGCGCAGTTTCAGGTCACGTTCAACGTCGCGACAGATCTGGACGAGGCGTTGGCCAAGGCGGACATCGTCAGCGCGGCGACACTTTCTACCGAGCCGCTGATCAAGGGCGCTCTCCTGAGGCCTGGTACGCATGTCGATCTTGTTGGGGCTTTCAAGCCAAATATGCGCGAAAGCGATGACGATCTCGTGCGGCGGGCGGCAATCTTCGTCGATACGAAGGACGGCTGCCTGTCGGAGGGCGGCGACATCGTCCAGCCGCTGAAGGCCGGACTGATATCAAATGCCGATATCAAGGCCGACCTGTATGAGCTTTGCCGGGGTGAACATCCCGGCCGCCAGAACAGCGAGGACATCACGATGTTCAAGTCCGTCGGCGCGGCGCTGGAGGATCTTGCAGGCGCGATGCTTGCCTACAGAAACGCTCAGGGCTGAAAGCGGCTCACCCGAGTTCGAAGGTCGTGATGCCGAATGTCTGGTCCAGCGGCAGGTCCGGCGCTGGACCACGGTACATGCGGAACGTCTCGAATTCCGGCGAGAGCTCGTAGCGTTCCGCCAGAAGAAGCGCCGCCGCATTCGGCTCGGGCGTGTCCAGGATCACGGTCGCGCCCTTGACCTGCCCGGCAAGCGCCCGGAACAGCGTGTCGGCGATTTCAGGGCTATCGGCAAAGAGCGGACCTATCTTGAAACCCTCGTGGCATTTGCGGATGACGCCGTAGCCCATGACGTTGCCGTCTTCGACGAAGGCAAAACCCCGCCGGGTTTCGAGCGCCGGGTCGGTCCACTGCTTCAGAAATTCCTCTCTGGGCGCGGGGAAGAAGCGCCGGTCATAATCCCGGATCGAGGGAAACAGCCCCTGACCGAGCGGAGCAAGCCGCGCGTCCATCGGCGTGTCGC
This sequence comes from Roseibium sp., assembly GCF_050301095.1. Taxonomy (GTDB): domain Bacteria; phylum Pseudomonadota; class Alphaproteobacteria; order Rhizobiales; family Stappiaceae; genus Roseibium. The sequence continues at coordinate 60,119 of NZ_JBNKYW010000251.1, read as the reverse complement.
ACAGCGACAGGCCGCACTGGCGGATGTTGCGGTAAACCGCCTTGAAGCCGTGCTGCGCGTAGCTTGCCGTCTGTTCCTTGACCGCATCGAGGCCGATCAGACATGAACCGAGATACCGCATGCCATGGTCCCAGATCTGGTGGCCATAGCCTTTCGTCCGGTGTTCGGGCTTGCAGATGTAAAGGCCGATAAAGCCGAAGGCATCACCATAGCGGACAGCCGAGATGACATTGATCAGTTCGCCGCCGATTTCACCGGCAAAATACCCTTGGGGGTCGGCGGCATAGAACGCGGGCCCGTCGTCGAGTCCGGGGTTCCAGCCTTCTTCCCTTGCCATGTCCAGGGCGATCCGGATTTCGTCTTCCCGCAGATTGCGGATTTCAAGCGGCTCAGACATCGGTGCTCCCGGGAAACTCATTGGACAGACTTTCCGTTCACCGTAAATCGACTCGCGCCGAAATGGAATTCGGGGCGCACGCTCACATGTGTCTGCCGGAGATCGGCCGCCAGCTGACGTCATTTCCGGTCCGGCTTGCGTCCGTCCGGCAAGTGTGCATCACTTTACTTTAGGGAAAGTCATTCCTTTCGGGGCAAGGGCACCGTTTGAGCCGGATCGCCATGCTTGTGAGTTTCGTCACAGACTCGAGCCAGCTCAAGCGCAAGTTTGATGGACAGAAGTTAGCGCTGAGGACGTTATGCAGAAGCGGTGTATGTCACGACCCGACCAACGGCCGTCCGACCGGCCGGCTTCAAGGACGGTTGCCATGTTGCGCCGGACCGTCAGGATCGGCCTGTTATCCCTGCCGCTCGGCTTGTCTCTGGCCGGGGGACAGGTCTTGGGAGCCACGACGGAAGACGTCGGGCGAAGAGTTGCTCTCGTCATCGGCAATCAGGACTACCAGTTTGTCGATCCGCTCGAAAACCCGCTGAATGACACCAGGGAAATTGCCCGTGTTCTGCGCGAGGCCGATTTCGACGTCACGCTGGGGATCAATCTCGGCAAGAAGGACCTGGAACACACCGTCAGGCGGTTCCTGAGGGCGTTGAACGACGGCGACACCGCGCTTTTCTATTATTCCGGACACGCCCTGCAGGTGGGCGATGCGAATTTCATCCTGCCGGTCGATGCGAAACTGTCCTCGCAGTACGATCTCGAGTTCGAAAGCCTCAAGGTTTCCCATCTGCTCGATTACATGAAGGCAGCCTCCAGCATGCAGATCGTGATGCTGGATTCCTGCCGCAACAACCCGTTTGAAATCGCCAGCCTTTACTGGGGGGAAGAGGAGTATTCGCTCGGGAAAACCCGGGGGCTCCGCCGCATTCCCAACAAGCTCGGGGCCTTTATTTCCTATGCGACCCGGCCGGGCCAGGTGGCCTATGACGGCGATGGCCCGATGAGCCCGTTCACTTCGTCAATCGTTGACAATGCCCTCGATCCCTCGCTCGAGATCAAGGAACTGATGACGAAGGTCCGGGACGAGGTCGTGCGCAAGACCGGAGGGCAGCAGATCCCTTATGAGGACTCAACGCTTGTCACCAGTTTCTATTTCGTTCCGCCCAAACCCAACCCGATCGTCACCGCCCATCACAGGGTCAGCGTTGCCGCCGGCAACAGTGCGGTCGCGCTCCACATTCCCGAACCGGTTCAGCCGGAAGGCGGCGTCATCGAGGCAACGCTGACGCTGTCGCCGGAAAAGGGGCAGTTGCAATTGCCTGGAGGCAGGACGGTTGCACAGGGCGATGTTCTGAAGGCGAAGGAGCTTGCGGCGCTTGAATTCGTGCCATCGGGTGCCGAGGCCGGCGATGTCGAACTGATCGGCTATGACGTCAAGGACGAATGGGGCGGCAGTGCATCGGCCATTGCCTCGATCATGATCGCCCAGGCCGAAACGGCTGCCCCCGAGACGGGCAGCGGGGAAGACCAGAAGGTTCTGCTGGACAAGGTCCTTGCCTGGCTCGAGGAGCGATCAACCACCGGTGCGGTTGAGGCCGAAATCGGTGTCGGACCGGTTCCCGTTTATGAGGACGCACCGGTCGAAGGCGTGCCGGCCACAAGTGATTGGCTGAAAGTGGTCTCCGTCGACAGCGATCTGCAGCTGTCGACCGAGGGACGTCCCTTGCAGCCCGGTGACCGTTTTCCCGTCGCAGCTCTGGCATCGCTGACCGTCAGGCCGCAAATCGGCAGTGAACGGGAAGCCCGTCAATTCGCTCTGGAAATCCCCTCCGACGGAGCGGCAAAGACCGTGACACAGATCGTGCAACCACGTGTCACCCTGTGCGACCAGCTCGCGACACAACCGTTTGACCTTCAGGCGGTCACAGAGGGCAGGCTTGCCAACGATCTGGACCCGCGTGAGGTCGACAAGGCCTGTGCGGAGGCCATGGCGGCCTATCCGGAGATCGGCCGGTTCGTGTTCCAGCATGGCCGCGGGGCTCTGGCGGCCGGTAATCTGGATCAGGCAATTTCAGATTTTCAAAGGGCCTATCAGATGGGCCACGTGCGCGCCGGCCAGGTGCTGGGGCGTATGTATTATCTCGGCGCCGGGATCGACAGGGACCGGAAAAAGGCCGTCGAGCTTTACCGGAAGGCAGCAGAACGCGGCGACGCCTATGCGCTGCATTCCCTTGGCATGGCCGAGATCAAGGGCGAGGGAACGCAGCAGAACGAGAAGGACGGTCTGGAAAAGCTGCTCCAGTCCGTCGAAGCCGGTCACACCTTCTCCTTCAATGCCATCGGCACCTTTTATGCGAATGGCGAGCACGTTGCCCAGAACGTGGAGAGAGCGGTCTACTACTACAATCGCTCAGCTGCCCGGGAAGACATCTATGGCTACATGAACGTCGGTACCCTCTATCGCGACGGCAAGGGCGTGCCGCAGGACTACGAGGCGGCGCTCGGCTGGTTCAAGAAGGCCCATGAAGGCGGCCACCCGGCAGCGGGAACGGCAATCGGTCTTTTGTATTTCAACGGGCAGGGCGTCGAGAAGAACCCGGACGAGGCGACGAAGTGGTTCCGCGAAAGCGCCCAGCGCGGCGACGCCTGGGGCGCCTACAACACGGCCTTTATGCTCGGGCAGAAATCGGGCGAGGCCGCGGGCCGCGACCGGATCCGGATGCTGGCCATGTCCGTTGCGGTCGATCCGTCATCTCCCGCCGCCAAACAGGGCCGGGACGGGCTCGCCAAGGCCGACGGGAAACTGAAGGCCAAGGTCCTGCAACAGGCCCTGACAGACCTCGGCTATGAGCCGGGGCCGGTTGACGGCCAGCCGGGGCGCAAAACGCGGGAGGCCTTGTCCAGCTTCTTCAAGGCGGAAGGAAGGTCATCGGTTCAAGGCGATGAGGCCCTGATCGCATTGGTCAAGGCTCAATGGGAACAGACTCGCCCGCGCTACGATTTGTTCTAAGGAGAGATGGGATGCGATCACTGTTTTATTCATTGCCGCTGACGGGACTGGCAACGTTGATGCTGGCTGGTTGTCAGACGGAACCGAACAATATCAGGCCTCTCACACCGGTCCCTGTTGCTACGCCAACCGCTGCGTCTACGACCAAAACCAAGTCCACCGACGATACCATCATCTACCGGGAACCTCGCGACAATGACAATCGCGGAGGAGGAAGCGGTGGAGGAGGCAGTAGCGGAGGCGGTGGAAGTGACGGCGGCGGCGGTGGTGGCGGACCTGGCGGTGGTTCTGGTGGCGGCTGGGGTGGTTAAGTCTGACCAAACTATGCCCCTTAAGATGTCTCGACTTCAACATGCACGTTTGGCGTTTTGCTCGTCGGTTCTATTGTTGTGTCTGTTAAACTCAACACCTGTCTCCGCTGGCGAATGGCGGGCGCTGGTCATTGGCATCGATGCCTACGAGAACGTCTCGCCCCTGAAAGGCGCGGTCAATGACGCGAACGACATTGCCGGGACGCTGAAGGCGGCCGGCGTGCGCGACCTGACCGCCCTTTTGAACGGAGAGGCCTCGCGCGCGGCGATCCTGGCGTCCTGGGAAGACATCATTTCACGTGCCGCGCCTGACGATGTTCTTGTTTTGTCCTACGCGGGTCACGGGGCACAGGAGAAGGAATGGATCAAGGGGTCCGAAGAGGACGGGCTCGATGAAGTGTTCATTCTGGCGGGCTTTGATCTCTCCGCGCCCGGCAATGGCGAGCGCCTGCGGGACGATGACATCGCCGCGATGCTGCGTGCCGCAGGCGGACGCAACGTTCTGGTTCTGGCGGACAGCTGTCATTCAGGCACGATGACAAGATCGATCGACCCGCGCATCAAGCGGCTCGGTACACGACTTGTTGGCCTGCCGCCGCTGGAAGATGACGTTTTGCGGTCCACGCCGCTGCCTCCGATGCTTCAGCAGGCGAAAGTCACCCAAAAAGACGTCCAGCAGCTCGCCAATGTCATCTATGTCGGGGCGACGGTAGACGGGCAGGTGATCCCCGAATTGACGATAGGTGGAAAACCCCGGGGAGCCCTGAGCTGGGCCTTCGCGCGCGGTGTTGAAGGACGCGCGGACCTCGACAGGGACGGAGGCATCTCCATGGAGGAACTGACCCGTTTCCTGAACGAGACGGTCCGGGTTGCTACGGAAGGCCGGCAAGAACCGAGCCTGAGCATCGGAGGCGAGACCCGCACGGCAATACTGCCGAGGGTCAAAGGCGGTATTCTGGAAAGGGGAGGAGAAACCCTGACGGTCGCCGCCAGCACCGAGGCAGCCGGGTCAGTTCTGCAGAAACTCGCCTTGAAACATGAGCACCGCGTAAAGGCGATGACAGGTGATGTAGCCGACCTCTATTGGGATGTGGGTGAAGGTGACGTTCTGACGAAGTTCGGTGATGTCGTCCTGAGGGGCGAGGCTACCGGCGCAGACCGTTTTGAAGATGTCGTTACCAAGTGGGTTTTCCTGTCAGATCTCTATGCCCTTTCGAGGCGCCTTCAGCCGATTGAGGGAAGATTGCAGCCTTCGGTCGGCCACATCCCGGAAGGCTCTCCCTTCAAGGTTGGTCTGACGTCCGACCGGCAAGGCTATATGGCCGTATTCGGTCTGGAGGCAGACGGGACCCTGCGCCTGCTTGCCCCGGACAAGGCGGCTGACCCACTCGGCAAGGACACCTCCGTGGAAGCAGGGCATCCTTACGTTCTGAACCTGCGGGCGGCCTTGCCCTTCGGAGCGGATCACATCGTGATGGTCCGTGCTTCCAGCCCCATGCCACAGTTGGTCGGCGTTCTGTCGGCTCTCGACGGGCTGCCGCTGGACGTGGAAATCGCCCCAAAGTTGCTGGATCTGATTGGCCGCTCTTCAGAAGCTGTCGGTATCGCGGGCATCTATACGGAACCGGCGGATTAATCCGGTTGAGAGCGTCGGGGAACGCTTATCTTCTTGCAGCATAAAACTCTTTTGTGTGACCATGGCCACATTCGCTTCGCCATCCTTTGGTATCATCTGAAGTTGAAGGAGAATGCCAGGCTCCGGGTGAGTGCTGGTTGCAGGTAACCAAAGACTTGGGAGACAGTCATGAAATCTTCGAAAAAGCGCCCCCTAGTCGGGCGAAGTTTGAAATCCGCCGGATTGGCCGCCGCGCTCGCGTTTGGGGTTTCCGCTCTGACAGGCACTGCACAGGCTGATCCGATTGCGCTGGTATTGGACAAATCGGAAGACGTGGACATTTCCGCATTTACCGAACTCATGCCCGGTGATGTCGTCGATCTCGGCGAGTCCGGTTACGTCGAACTGTTGAACTACGCCGCTTGTCAGGAAGTGCGTGTCAAGGCAGGAAAACTCACCGTATCCTCCGAAGGCTATACGCTTGACGGCGGCGAGGAGAATGTTCTGCGCGCAGGCAACTGCCTCCAGGCTGACAGCGGCACCGGCACGGAAACCGCCGACAAGGGACTGACGGTGACCTTGCGCAGTCTGAAGCTGTCGAACAAGAAGGCGGCTTCACTGATGCTTCGTTTCGACGACAAGCTGCGCGATGAGTACGGCACCGTGTTCGTGTCCTTTGCCGGTGGCCCCCCCAAACGCTTTGATGTCCTGGAAAACATCATGACCGACATGCCGTCACGGGAAACCGAAGATGAGGCCGTCGAAGTCGAACTGTTCCTGCAGGGCAAGGCACCGGACTATGGCGTCGAAATGCGCAAGATCACCATCGATCCGGTTGAGGTCGGGCGCGAAACCGCGGTTGTCATCGTGAAATGACATCAGGCGGCCGGTTTGCGGATGCTGCCTTTGGCCGGAAGCTTCTTGTCGCAGCCATCGCTTGTGTTGCGGTCGTTGCCGGCGTCGCCATCGGCTTATCCGCCAATAAGGCCATCTGGGAAGGCTGGGTAACAGACCGGCTGTTTCAGGTTCGGGCCAATATGAGGGGCACGCAAGAGGAAGCGCGTGCCCCCGTGGCTGTCGTCGGTCTGGATCAAACCTCGCTCAATTCCGAGAAACTGCAACCCATTCCCCGTGTCTTGATGACACCCGTTTTCGCTGAAGCCGGCCAGGCGGTGCTCGACGCCGGGGCTTTGGCGCTGGGCTATGATTTTGTCTTCGCCTATAGCGCCGATGCCTTCCGGGATCCCAGGACGGGGGAGGCGCGCCTGACGGGATTGGATCAGCCGTTCAAGCAGTTTCTTTACAGGAACCGGGGCAAGGTGTTCATTGCTCATACGGAAATTGGCGTGCCGCACCGCATCTTTTCAGGTGCCGCCGGTGAGGGCGCGGTCAGGACCGTGACCGTGGATTCAGACAATGATGGGGTCGTTCGCCGGCATAAGCCGCAACCACCGCTGATCGAGTCGCCGTCGCTAGTCGATGGGCTTCTCGCAAAGGCTGGTTATGCGGGGCAGGAGGAATATGTCGCCATTCCGTCCGCGAGACTGGCGACTTCCATGCCTTATTTGTCCTTACTCGATGTTCTGAAGATGAAGTCAAGTGAGGCTGGCAAGGAGGAACTGCGCCGTTTCGTGGAGGGCCGCATTGTCCTGTTCGGCGGGTTGCTGCCCTTTGAAGACGAACACCTTTATTCGGACCGTTTTCTGCCCCAGGTGCCTCCGGACATGTCGGAAACCGGCAGCAATGGCCGTCCACCTGTGCGACTTCATACCGCCGGTGTCTATATGCTGGCGGACTTCATCGCTTCCGCACTCTCCGGACGCATCGCGGTAACGCCGCCCAAGGGTGTCGTGCCCGCACTTGCCGTTCTCTTCGCCGTCACAGGCGTTTTGCTCGGTCTCATTCTGCCTTCGGTCGTCTTGCCTTTTGTTGCCGTGGTCGGCGCCGCCGCGGCGCTGGGCATCAGCCTGATCGGTCTTGATTATGGTCTCATGCTTGCTCCCGGGGTGGCCCCCGTCGCCTTCATCAGCTCCCTGGTCTTCGCCGCTGCCGGCAAGGTGCTCATACTGCAACGAAGGCAACGCGCGCTTGTCCGTCTCTTTGGGCACTATCTGGCTCCCGACGTCATCAAGCAGATGGCACAGTCGGAACAGTTGCCGGAACTCGGCGGCGACACCCGCAACGTGGTGGTCGCTTTCATCGACATCGTCGGCTTCACCAAGATGTCTGAAAAACTTGCCGATCAGGACGTGGTTCGGGTTGTCAATTCCAGTTTTGATGCCATCGGCGAGGTGATCACCGCGCACAAGGGCTACATCGACAAATATATCGGTGATGCCATCATGGCCGTCTGGAATGCGCCCAACACCGTCGACAAGCCCGAGCAGGCCGCTGTCGATGCCGCGCGGCAGATCATCGACATGCTGGATCACCTGCGCACCATAACGGGGCAGGCGCCGCTGGACCTTCGCGTTGCCCTCAACGCCGGTCCGGCGCTTGTCGGCGACATCGGCGGTGAACATCGCCGCTCCTTTACCGTGATGGGGACGACGGTCAACACGGCCAGCCGGATCGAAGCCGTTGCGAAGGACAAGAAGGTGCGGCTGGCTATCAGCCAGTCGGTGGCACAGGAATTGCCGAGAAGCTATCCGGTAAAGGAAATCTGGACCGGCAAGCTCAGGGGCCTCAGCACCGACATTTCCGTGTTCACCCTGGACGTCGCGGAAATGTACATGGAAGCCTCCGATCAGGTTCCTGCGGTGAAGACAAAACGGCGCTCGCGAAAACTGCTGAAATTTCCTCGCTGAGTGCTAGAGGGCGCGCCAACGGCTGGCTTTGCATCTTCGGGTTTCATCCGGCATGATCGGGTATCGGAGCCCGTTGACTGCGAATGAGTCCGTACCCTAGGTTTCAGAATGGTCCAATGGCCTGACAACCCAAACTCCGGCGCGCAACGCCCAGAATTCGATCGGACGGTCATTCGCCCGACGGCAAAGCCGCAAGTGCCTCCAGAAACAACGGGAACCCAACCCGCCCGTGCTCCGGACGGAAAAGGAAAGCCGTCCAGGAAACGATCACCAATGCTGGTCTATGCGGCCCTTGCAGTGGGATTCCTGGCGCTAGGCGGAGGGCTGGGCGGACTGGCGCATCTGATCAATTCCGGAGCGATCTCCTTATCCGACCCGGAAGAATTGACGCCGCAGGCCGGTTTGGAATCCGGTTCTGAAATCCCGGACAATGCCGAACTGGAAACGGAGCCCGTCGATCCGGCACAAACGGCAGAAGGTCGGGAAGCGGGATCGGCCGCCGAAAATGCCTTTTCCAGCGGCGAGGATCTCGATCTGCCCGCCGACCCCTTCTACGACATGGCTGTCTCTGCGGTCATTCCGCTGGCGGGCGACCCGGTGCTGTTGAAAGGTGCGGATGCCGCTCGGCGCATTGAACTGACGGTTCGCTCAGTGCAGGAAAGTCCGGACGCCGGACAGAGCGTGAAGATTCCGGCGGCCAGCGCCTTTGTTCTGGATAGCCAGATGCTGGACGCTACCGGCAACCTGGTCATTCGGGCGCCCGGCAATGAAGCCGATTTCCAGTTCGGCAATTTTGGTGGCGGTGATGATTCCGAAGCCCTGGTTGTTGAGGAGGACACCGAGCCGGACCGGAGCGACGGGGCAAATCTTCCCATTTTCCTGAAACCTCCCACGGACACGTTGAACGTCTACCTTTCCGAGCGGCCAATCGGACAGGGGCCGAACCGCGTCGAGGTCCGCACCGAAATCAGGAAAAAAACTACGCTGCAGACCTTCTTGAAGGAAAACGGGTTCGATGACGACGTCATTAAGCCGCTCCTGACGTTTGCCGAAACCGAGTTCCAGAAAGGCGATCTGATCGCGGGCGACAAGATCGCCGTGCGCGGTATCCGGATGCCGAACAAGGTCGGCCGGATGGGGGACTATTACCGGCCGGTTCAGGTCTCCTTCTATTCAAGCGAAGGCTATATGGGGACGGCTGCATATTCCACGTCACGGGAAGGAGAGCCCTACGTTCATGGTGCCGATCCCTGGTTTGGAAAACCTATCGAAAGCGAGAAGGTTGCGTCCGACAAACCGGCAGGCGGAGTTAAAACTCATCGCCTGATCGACGGGCTTTATGCGACCGCTGTTCGAAATGCCGTGCCCGCTTCCATCGTTGGCGAGGCAATTGCCTATCTGGCACCGATGACGGATCTGAAGCGGACGATCAAGCCGGACGAACGTTTCACGCTGGTCTTTACGGACGTGACCCGGGACGAAAAACGGGGAGGGGGCCGGGTCCTTTTTGCAGGCGTTCGAAGGGGCGACGACTGGTCGGTCCGTTGTTACGTTCTGAAAGCTCCGGGAAACCGCGGCTTCGCCTGTGTCAACGAAGGCGGCAAGGTCAGCTTGTCAGGGGCTATGCTTGTCCCGGTCAAAGGGGTCCTGACGTCCAAGTTCGGCATGCGGTTTCATCCGATCAAAAAGACCGAGCGGCTCCATGCCGGTGTCGACTGGGCCGCGCCACCCGGGACACCTATCCATGCCGCCTTTGCGGGCAAGATCACCTATCGGGACGTGCGGGGAGGTTACGGCAACTTCATCGAGATTACCCACAAGGACGGCATCACGAGCCGCTATGCGCACATGCTCAAATTCGCTGACGGCGTCGAACTCGGATCCGTGGTGCAGGCGGGCGATCTGATCGGTTATGTCGGCACGACAGGGCTCTCCACCGGGCCGCACCTTCATTTCGAGATCCGGCTGCGGGGGGAGCCGACCGATCCGTTGGCCTTCGAGATGGAAACGGGAACCGACGCACCGCAAACGGTGGCAAGCGGCGATCTGAAGGAATATCGGGTCGCCATTTCCGAAATCCTGAGCGCGCCACAGTAGTCCTGGTGAAGTCTGCCTGCCGGGATGAACCTGAAAGTCCGTCCCGGCAATGCTCAAACCGAACCTTTGCTCAGCCCCGGCAGCTATTGCGTTGTCACCGCAAGCCCGTCTTCTTGCGCGGTGATCGACGCACTCATGATTTCCTCCCCGTTCATCTGGGCCGTCAGAAATGCCCGCGACAGTTTCGGCAGGAGGTCGTTCGTCAGGATATTGTCGATCATGCGTCCGCCGCTGTCCGGGTCACGGCAGAGCGAGACGATATGGGCAACGACGTCGTCGCCATAGGCAAGGTCCGCCTCCCGGTTCTGTTTGACCCGCTTGACGATCCGGTTGAGCTGCAGGCGGACGATGAAGCCGAGCATGGACGGTGACAGCGGATAATAGGGAATGGTCACGATGCGTCCGAGCAAAGCAGGGGGGAAGACATCCAGCAGTGCGGGGCGCAGGGCTTCGGCCAGTTTTTCCGGATCGGGCGCGTTCGGATCCTTTGCTGCCAGTGTCGGATCGCTGGAAACCGGGGCATCCAGCATGTTTCCGGCGGCATGCATGATGATGTCTGTGCCGACGTTCGAGGTCAGCAGGATCAGCGTGTTGCGGAAGTCTATCCTGCGGCCCATGCCGTCTTCCATCCAGCCCTTGTCGAATACCTGGAAGAAGATCTCGTGTACATCCGGATGGGCTTTTTCCACCTCATCCAGCAGTACCACGGAATAGGGTTTGCGGCGCACGGCTTCGGTCAGACGGCCGCCTTCGCCATAGCCGACATAGCCGGGAGGCGCCCCTTTCAGGCCGGAAACGGAATGGGCTTCCTGGAATTCCGACATGTTGATGGTGATCAGGCTGTCTTCCCCGCCATAGAGCGTTTCTGCCAATGCGAGCGCTGTTTCGGTCTTGCCGACGCCGGACGGCCCGCACAGCATGAAGACACCGATGGGCTTGTCCGGGTTGCCGAGCTGCGCCCGGCTGGTCTCGATGCGCTTGGCGATCATGCCGAGACCGTGCGCCTGACCGATCACCCGTTTGTTCAGGCTGTCGGTCAGGTTCAGGATTGTCTCCATTTCATCCTGAACCATGCGGCCGACCGGAATGCCGGTCCAGTCCGAGATGATGCTCGCGACCGCTTCGTCGTCGACATAGGCGTAGACCATGCGGTCGTCTTCCGGGATTTTGGACAGTTCGGCGCGTTTGTCCTTCAAGGCGGTCCGAATGGCCTCCTCGTCTTCCAGGTCGACATCCAGATCAAGCTCGATATCGTCGATCGAAACGAGTGCCGGACTGTCGTGGTCCGGATCCTCGATTTCCGCCCCATCCGGATGCGGTGCCGGTTCTCCACCTCGCAGCTGGGTGAGCGCTGCGTTCAGCCTTCGGATCTCGGCGACAAGCTTGCGTTCGTTTTCCCATTCACCGCGGACCTTGTCGATTTCGGCCTCCGTCTCCGAAATGGCCGCATTCAGGGAATCAAGTTGTTCCTGATGTTCCATGCCGAGTTCGGTATCGTTGGTCAGTGCCTGCAGCTCCGTTTCGAGAAAGCCTTTCCTGGCAACGAGATCCGACAGTTTCGCCGGTTGAGCCGCTTGTGAAATGTTGACCCGGGCACAGGCGGTGTCGAGCACGCTGACGGCCTTGTCCGGCAACTGGCGAGCCGGGATGTAGCGGTGTGACAGGGAAACGGCGGATCTGACGGCAGTATCGAGGATACGCACCTGATGGTGATCCTCCATCGGTCCCAGGAGGCCACGCACCATGGCGAAGCACTTTTCCTCGTCCGGCTCGTCCACCTGGACCGGCTGGAAGCGCCGGGTCAGCGCGGGGTCCTTTTCGAAGTGCTGGCGGTATTCGGACCAGGTGGTTGCGGCGACCGTGCGCAGAGTGCCACGGGCGAGGGCGGGTTTGAGCAGGTTGGCCGCATCCCCCGTCCCTGCCGCACCGCCTGCGCCGATCAGCGTATGGGCCTCGTCGATGAAGAGGATGGTGGGTGTAATCGAAGCATGGACGGCATCAATGACGGCGCGCAGGCGTTTTTCGAACTCGCCCTTCATCGAGGCACCGGCCTGAAGAAGACCCAGATCAAGCGCGCACAGGCGCGTTCCCAAAAGGGCGGGCGGTACATCGCCTGCGACTATCTTCTGCGCAAAACCTTCCACGATGGCGGTCTTGCCGACCCCGGCTTCCCCGGTGAGGATGGGGTTGTTTTGCCTGCGGCGCATGAGGACGTCGATGACTTGACGGATTTCCTCGTCGCGGCCGACGATCGGATCGAATTCTTCCGCGCGTGCCCTGGCGGTGAAATCGACCGTAAACTGCATCAGGGCGTCTTCACCGGCGCCGCTGCCAGGAGACGCCGATGGAGCCTCGCCAGCGGCTGTGGGGGAGGCGGCTTTCGGACCGGATCCATCCACCGGGCGGGCACCGGTTTCCGCGGATGCACCGGCAATCTTGTCCAGGTCGCGCACGAGGACATCGCGATTGAGTTTGTCGAGGGCGGGCGAGTAGCTGACCAGTTGCCGGGCGGTGGTTCTGTCACCCAGCATGGCGATCAGCACGTAGGCGGAGCGGATCTTGTAGTCACCGTAACGGAGCGTGCCTTCGAACCAGGCGCGTTCCAACGATTCCTGAAAGGGAGTCGCCATGGAGGGCAGCTCCGTCTGATTGATCTTCAGCTCGCTGATAGCCTTCTGCAAATCCGCATGAACCGTGCCGGCGTCGATGCCGAAATGGCGCAGAATATGGATGAAGTCGGTGTTTTCGTCGCGCGTCAGATAATAGAGCCACTGCAGGATTTCCAAATGCCGGTGGCCGGAGCTCTTGGTCAGCCGCATGGCCTTTTCCAGGCACTCGTAGCTTACCGTGGTGAGTTTGTTGGCAACGGTTTCAACCAGAATGTCACTCATGGCTTCGGCCTTTCGAACTGGAGACCAATTGATAAACGCCTATTGATAGACGGTGGTGTGCCGGCGTACGGGCCGGAATCGGGTATCTGTCAGCATTTCCTCGTCTTCACCCTCGAGCATCTCCTCCACTTCGGGAGCAGCGGCAGGCTTGAGCCAGCCGATATGGCCGAGGGTGGCCGAATTGTTTGCATTCATCTGAACGGACGAAGCACAGCGCTTGGGCAAGGCCAATTCTATTTCATATTCAATCTCAAGTCCCAGATAGAAATCTATGAGATCAAAGAGTTTTTCTGTCCAGGGATTGGGTTTCGTCCTCGTCGGCGGCAAGAACTTCCGGTATTCATCGAGTGAGCGAGTGAAAATTCGGATGCGGATCTTGTCGCTGACGCTGAAAACCCTGGCGCCCACGATTGTATCGGCTCCAAGCCGTCCGCCGCCGCCCGGTCCGTAGCCGCCGAGGCTGAGCTGGTCGTCCTTGTCCAGATGCAGCCAGGTGCCAACACACTGGTCAATTTCGACCTTCACGCCGAAAACGCCGGTGATAAGGGCCTGGAGACGTGCTGCGCTCTTGTTCTTGGGAGATGTCAGGCCCGCATAGAGCAGCTTCAGCCGGTCATCGATCCGGTCAAGGTTGCGATAGATTGGCGACCCGATGCCGATGGACGAGCCGAGGTAGGTGAGAAACCGGTCGTCGTCGGGCCTGTCATGCTGAACGATGGGGCGGGCGTCCGCCCAGGCCCGGAAGAATAGCTGGATAAAGCGGTTGTTGAAGACATCCAGGAAGCGGGGGAAACTGTCGTCTCCCCGAAGGCCCCGCATGATGGCCTCGTCCGTATAGGCCGACGGCAGTGCGCCGTGGGGGCCAAGAAGCCCAAGAAAGCGTTCCAGCAAAACAAGGCCACCTGCAGCGTCCCGGGTAGCCCGCTCAATCGTGGAAGGGGCGAACTCGCTGGACGGGTCCTGTCCGAAGCGGACGATGTCCTCCATCAGGCGCCGACTTTTTCCGATCCTGGGAGGGGCCGGTTCGTCTGCCTTCTTCGGGGCTACTTCGGATTGCGCAGCACCCGGGGCGGTCTGCCCTTCGAGCATACGCAGAACCGCGAGCAGGTCATGTCCTCCGGGGTGTTTTTCGACCCGCTCGCCAAGAGCGGCCAGAAGCGACGCATATTGCTGCTGTACCGGAACCTCGATCCTGGCTTCCGCCGGAGGTTCCGGCTCTTCCAGCTCTTCCGGTTCTGCTTCCTCGGATGCGGTTCCGGCCAGGGGGCCGGCATCGTCGGAAATGTTGTCCAGATTTTTTTCGGCTGGGGTGGTGTCTGGGTCCTTCGCATCCCCAGCGACTTGATCATCGGAACGCGTTTGCGATTGGATCGCTTCCGACCGGATCGTTTCGTCTTCATTCGTTGCCGTCAGGTCGCTGCGAGCTTCCTCGGGAGCAGGCTCAGCAGAAACGTGTCCGGTCGGGCTATCGGCACCTTCGGCTGCTTCGCCCATGGCCTCTCCGGCAGGGATGACGGCTGGTTCCGTCGTGTCGTCAGCGACCAGGCTGTCAGAAGGCGCTTGCGATTGAGTCTCTTCCGGCCAGATCGCATGGTTGTCATCTGCTTCCGCCGGTTTGCTGCCGGACTTCGGAGAAGCAGGCTCAGGAGACACGATGGTAACGTCCGGCCTCTCGTCAGTGGGCGGAGTGTCGTTGTCAGAAGCCTGTTCGAGCGAGTCAGAATCAACTTGAGCCGCATCCGCGCCGTCGTCAGTACCCTCCGATGGCCAGACCGGCGATCCGGCAATGCGCAGGACGGTCTTGTCCCGGGCCGAGTTCCTGTCGGGCGGACCCGTGTCTGCGGGATGATCCTTGTCCTTTGTTTCGCTCATAGGATCCCCTTCGCACCGATCCTTGGCGGCCATTTCATGATCGTGCCCCGTTCGGTCGTGGCGATGACACACTGCGTAAAATGGTTGATCGAGGCATATTCGGCAATGAACCGGTCCAGGACAGCGCCCATCAGAAAGGCGCTTGTGCCCTCGAACGCCTTGTCGTCGAGCGTTATGGTCACTTCCAGGCCTCGCGCAACGCCTGTTCCGGACTTTTGTTGCAAGCGCCGGACGACGGGACGGGTGGAAACGGAGCGAATCGATTGTGCCTGGCGGTCGGCCGCATTGTCTGAAACTGGCGCGAAAACCCGCAGGATATCGCGGAAGGAGCGTCCGTCTTCGCCTGCTGCATCATGTACAAGTCCGGTATGGTTGAGCGCGAGAATATTGATCAGCCGCCATGCGATCGCGCCGGTATGACCTTCCTCTCCCAGCCGCTCGTTGTAGGACATCAGCGGCGGTCTCGGCGAGGTCGGTCCAGCGACGCAATCCACCTTCAGTGTCACATCCTCCAGCAGGCGGAAGTCACCGATGCTCGTTTTGCCGGACTTGCCACCGACAGGGAGTTCTGCTGCCAGCGCGCGGTTGGAAGCCATCACCTTGAGCGAAAGTTCCGCCAGTCGTTTGTCGCCGCTCTGCAGCAACGCGGTAGCCTGCGCGCCGCTCGAAATGGAGATGAAGGTTTCCGTGCCCAAATAGGTGCTGGGCTGCATGCGCCGGATTTCGGACGAGGATTGCCGGCGAGGCAGGCGGCGAATGGTGTAAAACCACTCGTGGCCAGCCTTTTCCATGTCGGGTGCCACGCTGTAAAGCGGCTCCACCGCTCGCTTTTCCCCGCCGGAGAAATGGGCGTTGACCTCCGTGACGGTGTGAACCTCGTAGTCGAGCGGGCGTGTCCTGTCGGTGATGACGGCGAACTCGTGTTGACCCTTCTTGATGGGGACACGATCGGTCTGCCGCTCGAAGAGGTTGACAGCCGGTGCCGAGTGCAGCGCAAAGATCTTGGCTTCCACATGGGACGGCAGGCGGTTGTCGGTTTCGTCGAAAACGAAGACCAGTTCGAAGGACTTCGCATGGACACGGTCGAGATAGCGGCGCAAACCGGTCAGGCGGAAGCCCAGAAAACTGCGGGGAAAGTTGAAATAGTCCCTGATGTGGTCGAAGCCGACGAACAGCCTGCGGTCGTTGCGCAGAATTGCATCGTCCTCGTCGAAACCAAGCTGTTCGATGGCATCGACGGGCAACCGTTGCAGGCTGGCCTGGCCGAAGGCGTCTTCCGTTCTGATGTAAAGGGCGATCGTGTGACCGAAGATCTGTTCGTAGACGCGTGCGGCCAGATCCAGGGGCCCGATCAGCCTGACAGGCAGGTCGTCGATCCGGCAGCCGGCCACCTGGTATTCCGGTTTCTTCAACGCCATCTCCGCGGAGACCTCGTTTTCCGGATCCTCGGCCATGCGGTGGGTGAGGGTCAGGGTAAGGCCGGCACGCGCCCGCCGGTCTTCGGCCATATCTGCCCCAAGTCCGGATATCTGCGCAGCCGAACTCAGGTACCGCGCGTCCGACAATTCCAGCGGTGTCATGGTGATCGGGGCAGAAAGGGTGAAGCGGCAGCGCACTTCACCGCGCCGCTCACGGAAAACCGCTTCCATCGGGGCGTGACGGTCGATCTTGATGCCGTTTCGCAAGTTGGAATCGCCGTATTTCGGCGTGACCCGTGCAAGCACCATGGAAGGAATTGGCGCAAGGGCCGTCGGATAAAGCTGTTCGAAAAGGTTGGAGGTGAATTCGGAGAATTCGTGTTTCATCTTCAACTGGACGCGAGCGGCCAGAAAGGCGGCGCCTTCCAGCAGTCCGGACAACATTGGGTCGGAACGATCTTCCAGGAGCCCGCCGAGGCGCTCGGCGACCGCCGGATAGGCATCGGCGAAGGCTGAACCCTGCTCCCGCAGGTACATGAGCTCCTGATTGTAGAGATCCAGAAATTCCCGGTTCATGCAGTCGCTCCGACTATTTTGATGCGCCCGAAGGCGGGATCCACATCCGCGATGAACTCGCTGCTCACCCGCACCGGGTCGCAGCGGATCTCTGCCTTGATTACAAAACGGACCTTGAAGGTGTCACCTTCAACGCTATCATCGCGCGCGACCTGAAGCGTGCGCGGGTCCATGCGTGGTTCGAAGCGCAGCAGGGCTTCCCGAATGTCGTCGGCCAGACGATCGATGCGAACCGTGTCGACGACGTGGACGGAAAGGTCGGGCAACCCGAAATTGAGAATGGAATTTTCCACTTCCGGAAAATCGGAAAGGTCTTGCGTCGAATTGAAGTTGACGGTGTTCAAAAGCGCCTGAAGATCGCGCCGGACTTCTGCAAGAAGCGTGTGTTCCGTGACACCATATGCTCTGGAGAGGCGGCGGCCCGATTTTACTTTTCCGCCTTGTTCCAGTTCCTTCCGGCGGGCCTGGGAGGCCTTGTAGTCCGGATCGTCCATGGCCCGGAAGGCCCACATCAGCGGGGAGTGCATTTTCACTTTTGATTTAGCCATTGGCCATGCCCACGCCGATTGCACTTCCTGAAGTTTCCTGAGCGGTTACCCGGCCTGCAGAGGGATCCGAAGGGATCGCCGGCCGCTTCAAATGGAAAAGGCTGCCGCTCGGAAGCGGCAGCCGGAAAGGCTGGAGCCTTATTTCTTTTCGTTTGCCGCAATGTCCCAGGCAAATTCGGGAGCTGCACCCTTTGAGCCGTCCGGCTTCTGTTCGGTGTAGATGTACTTGTACTCACCGAAGTTCAGGGTGACGCTTTCCGTGATGCGGTCGTCCGCACCGCTGCCGCCGGTCGACACGTTGGTCACGATGATGTCCTTCATGTCGAGCTTGATGTACTCAAGCGGGCTATCGCCGGCAGCTTTGCGCACGAACAGGGTGCCCTTTGCAATGTGCTTGCCGGTGGAAATGTGCTGCAGCAGCACCGGTGTCGATTTGTCGACATATTTGGTGATGCTCAGATCCTGAAAATGCACTTTACCGGAACCGGAGCCAGAGCCCATGTGGGTGGTGCCGGACTGGGATGCACCCCAGGACCAGGACAGGACGTCAATCTTGTCCTTGTGGGTCTTGTCCTGCGATTCACCTTTGATTCCATCCAGTTCCAGATAAAAATCGACAGCCATTTCTAAAGATCCTCTTGGTTGTTGACGGTCAGGCCCTCCAGCCTGACCAGATGTCTGCTGTTCCTGACAACTACCTCGGACCTGACGGTCCAAACCCCTGGGTGCGACTGCACCTTGTTTGTACCTCCACCCGGTAAGCCCGGGATGCATCCACTATGGATGCAGTGTGACGGGCGGGCTGTGCCGCCCGTCACGCAATTTCGCAATTCAGCTCGCGTCCTGCGGAATGCGGGAGGCAAGGCTCATGCCGATGTCCATGCCTTCCAGCTGATAATGCGGACGGAGGAAGAACTGAGCCCTGTAGTAACCGGGATTTTCCTCGTCGGCGACAATAGTGACCTTGGCTTCCCGGAGCGGCTTGCGCGCCTTGGTTTCCTCGGTCGAATTGTCCGGATCACCGTCCACATAGTCCATGATCCAGTCGTTCAACCATCGTTGCAGCTGAGCTGCTTCCTTGGTTGAGCCGATCTTGTTGCGCACCATCACCTTCAGGTAATGGGCAAAGCGGGTGGTCGCGAACATGTAGGGCAACCGGGCCGACAGGTTGTCGGAAGCCGTTGCGTCCTTGCCGTCCGGACCGGAGAAGGTCCTCGGCTTGAACACGGACTGTGCGCCCAGGAAGGCCGCCTGGTCCGTGTTCTTGCGGTGGATCAGCGGGATCAGGCCAAGGCGGGAGATTTCATGCTCCCGGCGATCGGAAATCGCGATTTCCGCAGGGCACTTCTGATCGACGCCGCCATCGTCCGTCTCGAACACATGGGTCGGCAATTCTTCCACAAGGCCGCCGCTTTCTACGCCGCGGATCCTGACCGTCCAGCCGTATTCCTTGAACGCCCGGTTGATGTTCGCGGCCATGGCGTAGGCCGAGTTCATCCAGCCGTAGTTTTCGTGGCTGTTCTCGCCGAATTCTTCCTCGAAAGCGAATTCCTCGACCGGGTCTGACTTTGCACCATAAGGCTGGCGGGCGAGCACGCGCGGCAGGGTGAGACCCAGATACCGGGCGTCTTCGGATTCCCGCAAGGTTCGCCACTGGGCGTGGATTTCCGTGTCGAAAATTTTCGACAGGTCCCGTTTGGCCGGAAGTTCGGTCCAGCTGTCCATCTGCATCAGTTGCGGATTGGCTGCCGCCAGGAACGGCGCGTGGGCCGCCGCGGAGATCTTGGCCATACCGCGCAGAATGGTGATGTCCTGCGGCTCGTAGGAGAACTCGTAGTCACCGACGAGACAGCCGTAGGGCTGACCGCCGAGCTGACCGAATTCGGCTTCGTAGATCTGCTTGAACAGCGGGCTCTGGTCCCACTTGGCACCGCGATAGCTCTTGAAGACACCTGCAAGTTCCTTCTTTGAAATGTTCAGGAACTGCAGTTTCAGCGTGGCGTCGGTTTCCGACTGGTGAACCAGATAGTCCAGCCCGCGCCAGGCGCTTTCCAGCGTCTGGAATTCCGGTGCGTGAATGATCTCGTTTACCTGTGCCGTCAGCTTCTCGTCGAGTTTGGCGATCATCTCGTCGATGGTGTCGTAGACATCGTCCTTGATCAGCGCCTGATCGGAAAGCGCTTCGGAAAGGAAAGTCGACATCGCGTTGTCGACGAGAACATTGGCGGTATCGTTCTCGCTCTTGATGCGAAAATTCTGTTTCAGGATCGAAGCGAATTCCTCGGGGCTCTTTTCGCCCGCGACTTCGCCGGCAGGTGCGCCGCTGGTTTGAGCGCTGGTGTCGGTGTTGCTCATTTACGCCTCCTCCGTGTCGCCGCCGTCTTCAGCACCATCTTTCGATTGCGCCTTGTCGGCTTCGATTTTCTGAGCAAGGGCCTGCATTAGGGCCGGGTCGCGCGTCAGCTCCTCGAGCTGGCTGATGGCTTGGACCCGCCCGTCCATCATGGTGCGCAGGGCAGCAAGACTGCGGCGCGCATCAAGAAGCTTCTTCAGAGCCGGGACCTGTTCGGCAACCTTGCCGGGCGTGAAGTCATCCATGCTCTTGAACCGGAGCTGGACGCTCATCTTCGTATCGTCATCGCCGGAAAGGCGGTCCTTCACGGTGAACGACGTGCCGGGCTCGATGGCCTCCATCCGTTTCGAGAAATTGTCCATGTCGATGTCGAGAAGCTTGCGATCATCGATGTCGGGCTTCTCGACTCCCGGGCTGTCACCGGAAAGATCGGCCATGACCCCCATGACGAAGGGCAGTTCCACCTTCTCCTCCGCATCAAACGGATCCTCGTAGAAGATATGGACCCGCGGGGGTCTGTTGCGCTTGATGAAGCTTTGCCCGCTATTTTTTGCCATCGTACTTGCCTTTCATTGCCTTGACCAAGGTGCCATTTGGTCAAATACAGTCAAATACTAACGCAGGGCCTCTTTTTATTATTTTTATTTTGTTGCTGCGTCTTGTCTCGTTGATCTCTATTTAATCAATTGTTGAAGTGCGAGAAGTGACGACAGTCACAGGTTCGCGGCTTTGGTGAATTTCTTTCAAATATCGTGGACCCGATTATTGAGGACCCGTTGAGCCTGCAAGTCAAGGAAGAACAACGGGAACTCTTGGTAAGGAGGATGTGGGATCCAAAGCTGAGCCTTATTCCTCTTCCGGTCTGAGAAAAAGATTGAGCAGTCCCGTAAAGGAACCCGAGCTCATGTTCTGGGCTTCATCCAGAAGCAGCGGTATGGGGCTGGTAGGCTCATTTGCCGAATAATAGCCTTTCACGGCCGCAATGCCCTTCATGGCGTCATTTCGGTTTTCGATGACCAAAACGGAAAAATCCTCGATGTCTCCGAGATCCTTGTCGTCTCCGTCGTTGAGATCGATCAGCCGGTCGTTGGAAAGTTGGAGGCCGCTGGTGCCGAGCAGCAGAGCAACGTCGTCGAACCTGCGCGGCATCAAGATCTTGAGGGCATCCAGATAGGATTTGCCGACCAGGCCGCGTGCTTCGCGTACCAGAAAGAGCGCGGGATGTGAGGGTTCGCGGGACGCGAAGTAATCCTCGACGGCGTCCAGAATCAGTTTCGCCTGTGCCGCGTTGCGGATATCTGCCTGTGGAGTTGTTCCCTGGTCGGGGCCCGTTCCGGCCTCCTCTTTTGAAGCGGCGTCGCTTTCCTCCACGTCCTCGGCCGAAAGACGCCCCAGGCGCAGGTTCAGATCGGTTGTCATCTCCTTGAGGAGCGTGCAGAGCGCCTCGTAGTCCGGCGGTGTGGACTTGGCCTCGCTTTCTTTCAGCTTTTCCGTGCACACCCTGGAGATGGTTTCGAGTTCTTCGGGAAGTTCGGAAAGGTCGGTAAGAACCTCGTCAATGGCGTCCTGCTCCAATTCGCCGGATGTCAGGGCCGCCTCGATGGCTCCGAGAGAAATCGTGTGTTCGTCAGGCCGCGCGGTCGCGTTGCCGGCGGCAATTTGAATGGCGCGGTAGCTTATGGGACCGCTTCTGCGAGTCTTCAGGAGAGGGGCTGCTTCGAGCGGCAGGACGACGGTGGGGCGGTTGTTGAGCGCCTCCAGGACACCCATCCGTTCCATGTGGTCGAAGTCGGCGTCGAGAGGCTGAACCTCGTCCCAGTGATTTTCGACGAGGCGGCGAATAATGCGGACCGCATTCGCAAACTGGTGAAGTTGCCCGTTCAACAGGCTGAACTGGGCTAGAATGATGAGAAGCCGCAAGTCCCTGGACTGCTTCAGGAAGCCGTCCATCTGCTTGAAAAGATCGGTAAATTCGATTTCCGAGCGATCAAAATCGCTGAACCGTTCCGGCAGCAGTTCCTCGCAGGAATCCATAAGTGCCGCGAAGGCGGGCTCGGTATCGTAAAGGTCCGGGCCGCATCCCGCGCCGGGTGCAATCTCGGTCCCATAGATCTCCGGTTCAAAACTCATAGATGCTCCCCAGCCCGGACCCAGCCGGCTTGTGGCCGGCTGGTCCTATTGTCATTCCTGGCCTTATTGAGCGACCAGCTTGCTTTCCACGCGGCGGTTGGCCGGGTCGTTGACATCGGCAACCATCGGACGCGTCTTGCCGTAGCCGACAGTCTTCAACTGGTTCCGGCTCACGCCCAGAGAAACGAGAAATTCGGTAACCGCGGTCGCGCGATCTTCCGACAGGCGCTGGTTGTAGGTCTGAGACCCGATGCCGTCTGTGTGGCCTTCAATCAGGAACGTCGCTCCCGCCAGATCCGGATCGGAAATGCCTCTAGCGAATTCACGCAGGTTGGCCTTGGCGGACGGGCTGAGACGGGCGGATGCATACTCGAAGGAGACCAGCAGGTTGAAACCTGCGTCGATGGCCTTGGTCTCCGGGTCGACAACAAGGGTCTGTTCCGATGTTGCGTCGGCATTGCCCGCGCCTTCAGGCGTGACGGCGACCTGGCCGCCACCTTCCTTGTTGGCGTTGGGGTTGCATTCATCACGGGTGCCGATGCACAGCGCGCGGCTCGTTCCTGACGGTGCCAGGGATCGGGTCTTGAGCTTCTTGAAATGCTTGCTCACGTCCTCTGCGGAATAGGTCGGGTCCTGGGCCGAGGCGGAACTAAGGGCGCCGGACAGGCCGACGAGACTCAGCGACAAGACGGTCGCTGCAAAGAGGCGGGCAAACTGCGAGTGACTGGAATTCATTCGCTCGTTTCGGTTGGTCTGGGTCACGATATCAATCCTCCCTCGTGGAGTGTTCGAATGCTTTGTTGCAATGGGCTTCGAAATTCATCGTGCCATATCTTCAGAATAATAGTGTGGCGAAAGTCACTAAACTGCGGTTTGATATCAGTATGTCGTATTATTTCGCAGAAGCAAGAGGTTAGGAAGGGAGGTGACGTCGCTGAATCGCTGAAATGACGACTCAAATGCGTTCGATGATGGCGGCGCAGCCGCGTAATCCGCCGGGCAATACGTGTTTTGGTGCCGAGGGCGGTGAAAGTATTTGCAACAATTGTGTTGTTAAGCACATTATTTTCGCCGGAAACGCCATAAGAATCCGGTTCGTAGCAATCATCTGGCTGTCATTGTCAGGAACCCGCAGTCTTTCTGAGGAGAATTTCGTGGCCCAGGGACAACTTTCACAAACGCACCGGATGGCCGAGCTCAAATCGGTTTTTGGCCAGGATGTGCTTTCGATCGTGACCGTTGAGTGCGACGAGGGCATCAGCGACGACTTCGAAATTCGCCTGGAGGTTGTCAGCCAGGAGGAAGACCTGAACTTCGACCAGGCCATTGCAACCAACATGACCGTAAAGGTTGTCACCAACAACGGTGATACCCGCTATTTCGACGGCCTGCTGACCGATTCCAAATGGCTCGGCCACCGGGATGCCTATTATGTTTATCGCCTGACCCTGCGCTCCTGGTTCTGGCTGCTGACCAAGAATTCCAACTGCCGGATATTCAAGGACAAAACGGCACCCGAAATCATTTCCGAAGTGCTTGGCGACCATGACTTTGCCGATTTCAGAGACAAGCTCACGGGGAGTTACGACCAGATCCATTATTGTGTTCAGTATCGGGAATCAGACTACGACTTCTGCTGCCGGCTGATGGAAGAATTCGGGATCTCCTATTTCTTCGAATACGACGACGGCAAGCACACGATGATCCTCGCGGATGCGATCTCTTCGCACAGGGCGATCACCGGAAACTCGACTATCCCGTTCATCCCTCTTGGTGGAGACAACCAGCGGAAGGAGGAACACATCTATCACTGGATACCGAGCCGGAAATTCAGGACGGGGAAATTCGCCGTCAACGATTACGATTTCGAGAAACCCGGAGCGTCTCTGGAGGCGGACCGGGAGGCCGGGGCCGCCTACCGTGCCGGGTCCCTGGAAAGTTATGACTATCCGGGCCGCTACACGGAGAAGGACAAGGGAACCACCTTCAGCACCATTCGCCTGGAAGCGGAACAGGCTGCCGACAAACGGATCGAAACGGCCGGTGAGGTGCCCCGGTTCTATGCCGGTGGCCTCTTCACACTGACTGACCACCCGCACGGACCGCAGAACAGGGAATACCTGATCGTCCGGGCGAGCCATCAGATCATCACGGAACAGTACCGGACGGGAGACAGCGGCTCCCAGGGCGAGGCCTATACGGGCACCTATGATGTCCTGGCTTCCGACATTCCCTTCAGAACGCCGGCAGTGACCCGAAAGCCCCGTATTCCCGGTCCGCAGACGGCCAAGGTCGTCGGGCAGGGGGAGATCGACGTGGATGAATACGGTCAGATCATGGTCGAATTCCACTGGGACCGAGACAATACCCAGTCGCGCCGCGTTCGGGTTGCGCAGGTCTGGTCGGGTCCCGGCTGGGGCGGGATCTATATTCCCCGTGTTGGCCAGGAAGTGATTGTCCAGTTCCTGGAAGGTGACCCCGACAAGCCTATTGTTATTGGTACGGTCTACAATGCGGACAACATGCCGCCGTATGAACTTCCCGGACAGAAGAACAAGGCCGGGATCAAGTCCGATTCCACGGTCGGTGGCGGCGGTTACAACGAGTTCGTCATGGACGACACCAAGGGCCAGGAGGAGATTGGCGTCCACGCGCAGAAGGACATGAATACCGTCATCGAAAATGACGAGACCCTTCATGTCAAAAACTGTCGGGATACGAAGATTGATGTCGACCGTACCGAGAAGGTTGGGAACAATACGACGGAGACGATCGGCAAGACCTGGAAGGTGACGGCCGGTACCAAGATCGAGTTCATTTGCGGCGCCAGCTCGATCGTCATGACGCCAGGTCAGATCAAAATCGATTCACCGATGATCGACATCAACGCCAAAATGTCTCTCAACGCCAAGTCGATGATGACGACAGTGAGCGGTAGCGCGATATTGACGCTGAAAGGCGGACTTGTTCTGATCAACTGATTCCAGTTGGTTTGCAGCGCCAAGATAAGGTTTTGGAGTAAAACGATGGGATCACGTATCCGGTTCACAAGGGCAAAACAGGTTTTTGATACCTATCCCGAGCTGTCGGAAACGGTTCGTGAGCCAAGGTCGGACGTCACTCCGCAAGACTACGTGCTTGAGCTGCAGGAGGGAGATGATCCGTTTGCCGCCCTCGCGTATTTTGCGCATGTTTTACCCAAGCGCGAAGCCGTCTGGTGGGGGTATAATTGCGTTGCCGGCCTCGACGGCGGAGCGAGCGAACAGGAGCGGACCGTCCTTTCCCTGACCGAAATCTGGGTCCGTGACGGGGATGAGGAAGCGCGTACTGCCGTCCGTGAGGCCGCCGAAGCGGCCAGGAAGGACAGCGCATCGGCCTGGATAGGCCTCGCGGCGGGCTGGTCCGGCGGGTCTCTGTCTCCGAACCCGGACTACCGGGTGGAGGTGCCGGAAGACCTGACTGCCAAGGCTGTGAATGCGGCAGTGCTTTTCGCCGTTTGCGGGCAGGAACCGGAGACGAGACAGGAAGCGGTGAAGTCCTGCCTGGCGGCGGGATTGTCCTTCGCGGAAGGTGGCAAAATGCCTGTTGTAAGTGTGAAGGGACGGGCGCCAGCCTCGTCTTGAACCAACCGGAGGACTGGTGGGAATGCGAATAACGCTGCAGATCGAGAATGTCGATCGGCTCGAGACCGGCGGACAGGTGTCCTATAGCTGCGCCGACCGGGGATTTGATATCGGGCGGCACGAACATCTCGACTGGAGCCTGCCGGATCCCCAGCGCGTCATCTCCGGCAAACACTGCGAAGTGCGTTTCGAAGATGGAAATTTCGTTCTCTACGACATCTCCACGAACGGAACATTTCTGAACGGTAGTCCGAACCGCATGGACAAGGCGCAAGTTCTGCGGTCCGGTGACCGGTTGATGATCGGCGATTACATCATTTCCGTGACACTTGAAGCGGATCAGGGCGCTGGTGCCGGCTTGGCCCCGCAGGCACCGGTCCAGCCGCAGGAGCCGATGTGGCAAAGCCCGGCGTCCCCACCACCGCCTGCAACAGGGCCGGCCTGGCCGTCGGCACCGGCTCCCGCGCAGCAGGCCCCATATCCGGCGCCGGACCAGGGGGGACCTTGGGCTTCCCCGACAGCCGGAATGGAAGGGCGGCATGCCCCGCCGTCCTCGGCACCCGGTATCGGAACGCCTGAAGACGATGTCTGGAGCCGCCAGGGGCACGGTTGGGGCAATGCCGATCCGTCCCTTTACGATCCGAATGCACAGCAACCGGAAAGAGAGACTGCCAGACCGGCGCGGGCCGATCCGCTTGATCATCTGGCCAACCAGCCTGATTTGATGCACACGCCCTCGCAACAGTCTGCACCGATGCAGCCCCCGCCGGGGTCCGGCAGTGCGTCTCCGTTCCTGTCACAAGGCGAAACGGTGCCGGAGCCGGAACAACCCCTGTTTGCCATGCCGGATCTCGGCAGCGAGGCAAAGGCTTCACAGGAAACGGCAACGCAGAACCCGGAGCCGCAAACTCCCGCTCGTCCGCTCTCCGGGCCCTCCGGACCGGACGTGCAGGCCTCTTCACCGTTTCCGGAACCCGGCGCCTGGGGCGAACCGCCCGTTGAACCGGCAGCCCCCGAACCGGCCGCTTCCGAAACGGAGGAACAGGTAGAACCCGGTGACTTGACTCTGCCGGAAGACAAGGCAGTTTCGGAGGCGGCTCCTGCGGTTGCCGCACCTGTAACCCAGCCTGTCAATGTGGATGCGCCCGTGTCCGGCGACGTGGCCGGAACGGGTCAGGCACCGGGCGCTGGCGTGGACTTCATCAAGGCGTTCGCCGAGGGCGCCGGTATTCCGCAAAGCGTCCTCGAGGGACGCGATCCGGAAGAATTTGCCAGGGAGCTTGGTACGATAGTTCAAGGGGTTACTGATGATCTTATGGGTCTCCTCCAGGCCCGAAGCCAGGTCAAGGCGATGACGCGCAATGCAAACCGGACCCTGATCAGCCGGAGCGGCAACAACGCGTTGAAATTTTCGCCAACGCCTCAGATGGCCTTGCAGACGATGTTTTCGCAGAATGCCGAGGACAGCGGTTACCTGCCTTTCGGCAAGGCGATGAATGCCGCCTTCAAGGATATCCAGAAACATCATGTCTGGACTTATGCGGCCATGCAGAAGGCGGCGGCGCGGTTTGATGATACGCTGTCCCCGAAGGCGATCGAGGAGGAAGGACAGGTTGCCAAAAGCACCTTCGGAAATCAGAAGGCGAAACTATGGGAGCGGATACAGGAACGATGGGCATCCCTGACGGGAGCCTATGATGACGGCCTGGTCGGTGTTTTTACTCAGTATTTCACGGAAAGCTATGAAGAACTCTCCAGCGATGATCCGGAGCAGAGCCCCGGAAATCCTGATTAAGACGTTTTGAAAGATCGAAAGGCGTTTTGGCGCCGATTGGATAAGGGAGCGATGCCTTAATGTCCTGGTATAGCAAGGTTGCATGGACCGAAGGCCTGTTTTTGCGGCCGCACCATCTTCAGCAAAGCGACCGCTATGCGGAGCATTTGCTGGATGAACGGATCAGGCTTGCGTCTCCCTACCCCTGGGGGTTCTCGGAAGTCGAAATCGACCAGGATGTCGGTCAGCAATGCCGGTTCGCACTTCGCTATGGCCGTGGCATTTTCCCGGACGGAACCGTGTTCAACTTTCCGGCCGATGGGACGCCGCCGCCGGCGATCGACGTTCCGGAGGACGCGGCCGGACAGATCGTATGGCTCGGGATACCCGAGACGACGGTCAATGCAGTGGAAGTCGCCAATGGACGCGAAGACGCGGCGACGCGATACATTCAGGGCCGGGAAACCATCATCGATTCAACTTCGGCCGTCCGTCAGGAAGAGGAAATCGACGTGGCCCATCCACGTTTGATGTATTCCATCCGCTCGACCCCTCATCCGGGGCAAGTGTGTCTTCCCGTTGCCCGTATTACGGAAATCAAGGACCGTATCGTCATAACGGACGGCACTTTCGCGCCTCCTGTCCTCGCCTGTCATGTGCATCCGGTGGTGACGGGCTGGATCGATTCCGTCATCGGCTGGGTCGAACGCAAACTCAGTGAATTGGCCCGCTACGCGGCCGATACATCGGCCGGAGGCGGATTGCAGAATTTCGACTATCTGACCTTGCAGCTGTTGAACCGCACCCACCCGATGCTGATGCATCTGAGAAAGTCGGCGTATATTCATCCCGAGCGGCTCTACCAGGAATTTCTGCAGCTCGCGGGCGAACTGGCAACTTTCGCGACCGACGAACGGCGTGCGCGCAACTATCCGGTCTACGATCACGACAAGCTGCATGATATCTTCAAACCCCTGCTTGCCGATATCCAGGCGTTCCTGTCGGCCGGTTATGACCGGCGCGCCATCCGCCTGCCTCTGGAACAATTGGCCCCGAATGCCTTCAAGTCGACGATCGTCGACCGCAACCTGTTTGCTCAGGCAAGCTTCGTCATCGAGGTAGCGGCCCGCAGGCCATTGACCGAAATCCAGAACGAGTTTCCGCGGCTCTTCAAGGTTGGCCCTTTCGGCCAGATGCGCCAGATCGTTTATTCCAACCTGCCGGGCATCCCGCTGATTCATATGCCGGTTCCGCCCGCACAGATCCGTGCGTTGACCGACCGCGTCTACTTCAGGCTCGACAAGACCACGCCGCTGTGGCGGGAGTTCAGTCAGGATTCGGCAATCGGGCTGCAATTTTCCGGCAACTGGCCGGACTTGCAGCTTGAATTCTACGCGATCAGGGAGGGACGCTGATGCCGGACAACGACGATCCCTTCGGCGTTTCCAAGCGCAAGGGAAAAACCATCGTCAGGCCCAATCCGGGGGGGCGGTGGAGCGAAACGCAACAAGGCGGCCCGCCGGACACGTCCGGTCAGCCACCTGCGCCGCCTCAACAAACACCGCCAGCGCCGCCGCCGCCGCAACGGGGCCCTTCGGGTACGCCCGACCCCTGGCAGAGTGGCGGCGGGGGTGGCGGACGGGATCCCTATGCGCCAACGCCGGCCGGTTATTCCTACGGCCAACAGGAAGCGCCGGACATCAGGACACCACCGCCACAACAGCCTGTGCCGCCGCCTCAAGGCGCCGGTCCCGGACCGGTCCCGCAGCAGGGCGCCGGGCAACTTGCCCATACACCCGACATCAACCAGATCCGGGTGGCAAACAGAAATCCCATTTCACGTGCCGCTGCGCCGCTGCTGCTGTTGCTTGGACGTCTCCATCTCACGATGACGGATGCCCAGTTCGATGCCCTGATGCGCGACGTCTACAGTTCCATCAAGACGTTCGAAAAAGATCTGCGCGATGCAGGCATCACCGACGAGCAGATTCGTTCGGCTGCCTATGCGCTGTGCGCAACCTCCGATGATATCGTCCAGAACCTGCCGTCTTCCGGACGTCACCAGTGGACGCAATATTCGATGCTGACCCAGTTTTTCGGGCAGGCGACCGGCGGTGTCGAGTTCTTCCAGCTCCTTGAAAAGGCCAAGCAGGATCCCGGCCGGAACTACGGCGTTCTGGAAGTCATGCACGCTTGCCTGTCGCTGGGGTTTTACGGCAAGTACAGAGCCATTCAGGGCGGGCAGCAGGGGCTTGAGCGCGAACGACGCGATCTGCATGAAATCCTGCGGCGTGTCCGGCCCCGCCCGGGAGACGACCTGTCGCCCCACTGGCGCGGACTGGAACTGCTGCAACGACGCAGCGGCTTTTCGGTCCCCATCTGGGCGGTGGCCGCCGTTGCGGGCGCGCTGCTGCTTGGAGGATATGTGACGCTGATGCTGCTCCTGTCGAGCGGCAGTGAAGTCCTGGCCAGCCGGGCGGCCGCTCTGTATCCGACCGGACCCATCGAATTGGCCCGCGAAGGGTATCAGCCAAAACCGCCGCCGCCGCCGCCGCCGGCAGAGGACGCTACCATCGACACGGTCTCCGATGAACTTGCCGGAATAGACGGCCTGGAAATCCAGCAGGCCGGTCCGGCGATCATGCTGCGCATGAGAGCACAATTCGACGTGGCCGCAGCGACGCTCAGACCGGAATTCCAGCTGCTGGTCGAACAGGTCAGCAGGACGCTGGAAAAAGTGGACGGGGAAATTCTGGTTGTCGGCCATACGGACAGCGACCCGATCCGCAACAATCCGCGTTTCCCGACCAACTGGCACTTGTCGGTCGAGCGGGCGAAATCCGTGGCGGCCGTCATGCAGTCGATCCTTCAAAATCCTGACCGTGTGTCGGTGGAGGGGCGCGGTGCGGACGAACCTATCGCTCCCAACACCTCGCGGGAAGGCAAGGCGCTCAACCGGCGCGTCGAAGTATTTCTGAAACCGCCCCCAAAGGGGTTGGTGATCGACAATTGATTTTTGGTCCGGGGCAATAACAGAATAAGGCAAACGCAATGAAATTCTGGCTCGGAATATCGGCAATTCTGATTGGCATTCTCGCCCTGATCGCCCTGATCTGGTTAGGCGGGCCCTTTCTGTCAATTGCCGGTGTACGTCCGTTCGAACCGCTCTGGGTGCGGCTTACTCTCGCCCTGTTCATTTTATTGACGATCGGCGGCTGGACGGCCTACCGGATCTACAAGCGCATTGCCGCCAACCGGGCACTTGAGCGGGAGATCCTGCAGCCCAAGGCGAGCGACGAAGACCTTCAAATCCTGTCGGAACGCATGAAGGATGCGCTGAAGACGCTGAAGACCTCCAGCGGAAGCGCGCGTACCTACCTTTACGATCTGCCCTGGTATCTCATGATCGGACCGCCGGGTGCGGGCAAGACAACGGCGCTCATGCATTCCGGGCTGAAGTTCGCCAACTCCAGGGGAAAGGGCGAAGCCCAGAAACTGGAAGGACTGGGGGGCACACGCTACTGCGACTGGTGGTTTGCGGAAAACGCGGTTCTGATCGACACAGCCGGCCGTTACACCACCCAGGATTCGGACGCGGAACACGACCGGGAGGCCTGGCTCGGATTTCTGAACATCCTGCGCAAGGCCCGGCCCCGTCAACCGGTCAATGGCGTCATGGTGTCCATCAGCCTTGAAGACCTGATGACCCTTTCGGACGAGGAACTGAAACTCCACACGGATGCAATCCGGAGCCGGTTGATCGAACTCTACAAGACGCTCAAGATCGATTTTCCGGTCTATGTGATCTTCACCAAGGCGGACACGATTGCCGGTTTCATGGAGTTCTTCGGCTCCTATCCGGAAAGCCGCCGCAATCTGGTCTGGGGTGCGACCTTCCAGACCCGAGAAAAAACGAAGAACATGGTCGCGGAATCCCCGACGGAATTCGATCTTCTGGTCGAGCGGCTGAACGAGGAAATGGCCGATCGGCTGCAGGAAGAACCGGATCCGCGTGCACGCCTGATGCTCTACGGCTTCCCGACGCAGGTCGCAGCGCTCAGGGACCGGGTGACCGGTTTTTTGAACGCCGTCTTCGAGCCGAGCCGCTACTATCCGAACGCGGTTCTGCGCGGATTCTATTTCACCTCCGGTACCCAGACGGGAACTGCCATCGACCGGGTCATCGGTTCCATGAGCCAGGCTTTCGGTACGGCTTATCAGGCCGCTGCCTTGTCCGGTCAGGGCAAGAGCTACTTTCTGAAGGATCTTCTGACCAAGGTGATCATCGGGGAGGCCGGCTGGGTTACGCACAACCGCCAGGCCGTTCGCATGGCAACCGCCGGCCGTATTGCAGCTTTCGCTGCCATTGCGCTGGTCACGATCGGTCTCGGCAGTCTTTGGGGCATCAGCTACGTCAACAACCGGGCACTGATCGATGAAACGGCAAAAGCCGTGGCCGCGGTCAGGGCAGAAGGCGAGGGGGTGCTGGATCAACGGATCGTGCGCGATGATAGCTTGCGCGACACGGCTTACCTCCTGTCGCTGCTGCGGGGACTGCCGGTTGGCTATGACAGCCGCAACGACCCGACACCGTGGATGGAGAAATTCGGTCTCAGTCAGCGCGAGCGGCTGGAAGCCGCTGGCGTAACATCCTACCGCAGCGGTCTTGAACGCCTGCTGCGTCCGCGCCTGATCCTCAGGATCGAGGAACAGATGACAGATGTTCTCGACAACCGCACGGGGCCGGGTGGGCAGGATATCGATACTCTGTACAATCTTGCAAAGCTCTACCGGATGGTCGCCGGTGACGCACCGGAAATCGACAAGGAGCAGATCAAGAACTCCTTCCGGGCGGACTTCCTGCAAAGTTTCCCGGGACCGCAGGCGGAGCTCTTGCGCAATGAGCTCAACAATCATGTCGCTGCCATGCTCGATCTCGATTTCGGCGGCAACGTCCTGACAAGTCAGCTCGATGGCGTTCTTGTCGCGGAGGTGCAGCGCGAGCTGGCCAGGGTCAGCCTTGCGGAGCGCGGCTACGCCTTGCTCAAGTCCCGGGCGAAGGGGCTGGCAAGCGAGGACTGGATTGCCGAACAGCGGGGCGGTCCGGACATGGTGACCGTTTTCGAAACGGTGAATGGCGACACGCTCGATACGGTACGGGTCGACAAGTTTTTCACCTATCCCGGCTTTCACCTGTCGGTCCTGCCGAACCTGGCTGGTATCCGGGAAGAACTGGAGCGTGACAATTGGGTCTTCGGTGACATCGGTGAAGCCGATGCCTTCGCCGACCAGTACCAGACACTTCCGGGTGAGATCCTGGCCCTTTACACGAAGGACTACATAGATACCTGGGAAGAGGCGCTCAGCAATCTCAAGTTCAAGTCCATGCGCGCAGACAAGCCGCTCTATACCACGTTGCAGGCGGTCTCGGCACCGACGTCACCGGTGGTGCAGCTCCTAGAAAGCATTCGCAACGAAACACTGCTGACGCAGGACGTTTCCACCGAAGGGCTCGGTGGAGTTGCTTCCGGAAGCGCGAAAGATGCCGGAGCGGAAGCAGCCCAGAAAGTGTTCCAGCGTTATGTGCTGGATTCATCCGGCGGTCTCAAACGTATCGGTCTCGAAGCCGGGTTGAAAGTGCTCGCACCGGGTGGCGCATCGGGAGCGCTCGACGCTCTTGGCGGCGGAGGCGGGCCTGCCATCATCCCGGGGAAGGCGATCGAGGATCACTTCCGGCCCTATCATGTACTGGTGGAAGGTGAAAACAATCGCAAGATCGATGCCTTGCTCGTGAATTTCAAGAACATCCTCGACAACCTGCTGGTCGTTGCCAACAACCCGGTTCAAAGTGAAACGGCGAATTCCAACGTCCAGATCCAGGCATCTCTCCTTCGAAGCAACGCCACGCGTTTCCCAAATCCCTTCGACAAACTCATTTTGCAGGCCGCGAAGGAGTTCGACGAGGAATTCAAGGAAACGTCCATCACGCAGTTGAATGAAAAACTGAAGTCGCAGGTGGTCGGCGAGTGTCAGCGGATTGTTCTGAGAAAGTACCCCTTCACGAACAACCGGTCCGAAGTCGCCATGACGGACTTTGCCAAGTTGTTCTCGCCCACCGGCATCATGCAACGCTTCTTCGACGATAACTTGAAGGCGCTGGTCGATACGTCTTCAAGGCCGTGGAGCTGGAAACCGGAAGTCGCGCAAAAGGACCGGCTGTCGAACGCCACATTGCGCCAGTTCGAACGGGCTGAACTCATCAGGCAGGCTTTCTTTCCGACGGGCAATGCCTTTCCTTCGGTCGGATTGCAGGTCGTGCCGCGGGCATTGTCCCAGCAGGCTGACGCGGCTAGCCTCGAGGTGAACGGAAATCTGGTTCTGGTGACGCGCGGACCGGGTTTCAATGCGGATATCGAACCGTTGCCTGCGAGCTTTGATTGGCCGAGCAACACCGCGACACCGAGGGTGGTTCTGGTGATCCAGCCGGAGGTGCCCGGATACCGGTCTCGTCAGGAGATACATGGTGACTGGGCGTTCTACCGTTTCATCCAGGCCAACCGGGTCAGTTCGGATCCCAACAAGTTCGTGATCCGCAAGACCCTGGGTGGTCGGCAGGTCGCCTTCACGATTACCCTCAGATCGAAACCAAACCCGTTTTTCCTGTCCTCCGTGAAGGACTTCACCTGCCCGACGAGTTTTTGATCCATGCAGGGTGGTTATTTCGGAAAGCTGCCGGCAAAGGCCGATTTTGTCTCCGGACATTGTCCCGCCGGATTTCTGCGGCTGTGGGAACCTTTCCTCATGCAGGGTCTGGCAGGCTCAAGAAAGGATCTGTCGCCCTCCTGGGAGGAGGCATACATGACCATGCCCGTCTGGCGTTTCCTGCTTAACCCGGAGGATCCGGCGTGTTCGTTACCTGCTCCGCTTGCCGGAGCCTTTATGCCGAGTGTTGACCGGGTGGGGCGGGAGTTTCCACTGACGATCGTGGCAAAACTCGACAGCGCACTTGCAGATGGCGGACCCTGTAAGACCTGGTACGACGGGGTTGAAGCCATCCTTCTGAAAACACTTGAGGATGACGCCAGCCTGCCGGCTTTTCAGGAGGCTGTTTGTGCACTGGATGAGCCGGACGCGGGAGCGGCGTCAGACCGACCGGCAAAATTCGAGATGCTTGTGGCGGCGGAAAACGAAAGCCAATGGCTGAGCTCCAGTTTCTGGTGCAGGGCAGGAGAGCGGACCTTTTCCTTCAGGTGCGAAGGTCTGCCGTCGAAAGAAGACTTCAGGTGGTTGATCCTGCCGGAACGGTACGGGCGGGAAAGACCGGAGAACCGGGCAGGGGAAACTGCAACAGGGCGGAACCATCCGGAGGATCATCGCACATGATCGGAAGAACACAGGACGTTCTGCGTGGCTTTGCCATCGGACTGACACACGTCGGGATGACCCGGGACGAGAACCAGGACGCCTATTATGTCGATGAAACGAAGGGCGTCTTCGCCGTCATGGATGGCGCCGGCGGCATGAAGTTCGGTGCCATCGCCTCCAATCTGGTTCGCGAAGCCCTTACAACCATCTCTGTTCCCCGCAGCGCGGAAGATCTTCTGGAGCAGTTCGAAGCCCGTCTGATCGTTGCCAAGGACCGGATCGAACAGGTGGCGAGGGAAGCCGACAATGCTCCTATGGGAACGACCATTGCCGCGCTTCTGACCTTTGGGACGAATTTCGCCTGTGTCTGGGCGGGTGACAGCCGCGTTTACCGCTTCCGCAACGGGCGGTTGGAACAATTGACCACGGATCACACCGAGGCCCAGGAACTCATCGACCAGAATGTTCTGACCGAGGAAGAAGCCAAGACCTTTGCGCGGCGTCATGTGATCACCAATGCAATAGGCTCGGGACTAGAGCTGGAACTGGAACTGGTTTCCGGTAACCTGTGGCCGGGAGACCGTTTTCTTCTGTGTTCCGACGGCTTGACCGGGCATCTGGAGGATGCGGTGATTGGTACGTTCCTGATGAATGGAGCCGCGCATTCGGCGGCGCACAGTCTTTTGAAGGGTGCCCTGGACGGCGGCGGATCGGACAATGTCACAGTCGTCATTGTTGATATCGACCGAGCGGCCTCGGGCGAAGGAGAGACCCGCTGATGAACTCTGCGAGCAATCTTTTGCCGACCGGCACCCGGCTCAACAATCTCTACGAGATTGAAGAGCATATCGCAGACGGCGGTATCGGCACGGTTTACCGGGCGCGGGATGTGGAAAGCGGTGACCCGGTTGCCATCAAGGTGCTCCTGCCGAGTTTCGCCAGGGACCCGATGATCCTCGATCTCTTCAAGCGCGAGGCGAAGATCCTGCGCAGCCTGAAGCATGATGCCCTGACCCAGTATTTCGTGTTCGCCAAGGAACCGACGCTTGGCGTCTACTACCTGGCGATGGAATTTGTCGGCGGGCCGTCCCTGAGCAAGCGCCTGGAATCCGGCCCGCTGGAACCGGAGGCAGTCTACCGTTTGCTGAAACGGGTCTCCAAGGCGTTGCAGGCGGTCCATGACCGACAAGTGATCCACCGCGACCTTTCGCCCGACAACATCATCTTGCAGAACGAGGATGTCGGCCAGGCCAAGATCATCGACTTCGGTATTTCCCGCGCCAACACCGGAGGCCCGACCATCATCGGCGACGGCTTTGTCGGCAAGGTCAACTATGTGTCTCCCGAACAGGTCGGCATTTTCGATGCCAAGGTCACCGCACGCAGCGATATCTATTCGCTCGGCCTCGTCATTGCGGAAGCCTTGACCGGCAAGCAGATCGACATGGGCGGCACCCAGGCCCAGATTGTCGAAAAGCGGCGTAATGTTCCGCCATTGGAGGGGATCGACAACAGGTTCCGTCCCCTTCTGGAAGCCATGCTGCAACCGGACCCGGCAAACAGGCCCAAGTCCATGGCCGAGATCGCGGAATGGACCCTTGGCGCGCCGATGGGGCGCCAGGCTCAGGACAAGACGATCATCCGCCCCTCCGGACCTCCTCCGGAGCAGAGCGCACTCGACGATGGTCCGCCTCCGGTCCACTGGGGCCGACGTATCCTGGTTGCCCTGTCCCTTCTGGGCTTTGCGGGTCTCGGGGCAGGAGGCGTCTATTTTCTTGTCGGGCAGACGGTGCCTGAGCTGGAGCAAAAACCGGTTCTCGTGGCGCCTCCGCGCGAAAACGCACCTGAGACGCCTGTTCAGGAAACAAAACAGGAGCCCCAAACGGATTTACCCGCAACGGAAACAGTCAAAAATACCGTTCCGGAAATCCCGGTCACGAAGGATGAAGCCGGAATAGAGGACTTCAAGGACGAAACAAAGACGGCAAGTACGGAGCCGTCCACGACCGACACGGTGAAAACCGAGGCACCGCCGCCGATCATGCCGAAACCGGACGAACCGGAAGTGGTTCTGACCCCGGAAGACAGGATCCGCAAGTTCGTCAACAGCTATCAGGCGGGCGATTGCATGTATCTGCAACCGGTCCAGATCGCCAGCCGGTCCGCGGAGATCGAAGGCTTCGCCTCTCGTACTCCGCCCTTTATCAGCTTCGACAGCGATTTTACCCAGTCCCAGGGGTTCGAGGCCAAGATCCAGGTCAACCTGGTGACGGATGCGCAATGCCCGGCGATCGCCTTTCTGCGGGCAACGCCGCAAGGCAGTTCGAAGACGGACCTGCGCCTCGACATGCAACGAACCGTCATACCGAACGGAAGCAACATGGCGGGCCGCATCTCCGGTTTCGACCCGGCGGGTGGAGAACTGGGCCTGATCCTCGTCACAAGCAACGGCAGTGTTGCCAACCTGTCGGATAAACTTCAGAGCGACGATGGCGGAGCCGGATTCGTATTGCCGCTGAAACTGAGGACAGCAGCCGAGGAAACGGGTCTGGTCATCGCGATGGTCGGCCCCGACATGATGTCGACTTTGGCAAAACGACAGGAGAAAAAGGCCGGTCCGTTCTTTGAGAACCTCATGAGGGACGTTCCGGTCTTGCGGGCAACAGCAACGACGATCAAAGTGGTGCCCTGAGCGGGGAACGCCGATGAAGCGCTACACGAAACCGATTCATGTGCCCGAAGTGGTTCGCCACAGACGGGTCGACGCGTCGCTGGCGCTGATCAATGTCGTGTTTCTCCTGCTCCTGTTCCTTCTGGTTGCCGGTACCCTGAAACCGCCCTTGCCGGAGGGGTTTGCCTGGGCGGAGACCACCTCCGACACCGGCAGCAGCAACATTCAAGGCAGTCTGGTGCTGACCCGGACCGGCGATATCTGGTTCGAAGGCCGCAGGCTGGATGAGCAAGAGCTGAGTGCGTTTCTCCATAAATCAGCCGCTCTTTCGGATCGCCTCGCGGTTCAGGTCGACAGGCACGCGAGGATGGAAGCTGTCGCCGCATTTGCGGACCGGCTCAGAGCAGGCCGCTTCAGGCATCTGACCCTGGTGACCATCGAGGCGGACCGGCGGTGACGGCTGCTGCCTACAATCAGGACGGCAGATGGGATGTGCCACCCTATGTCTGGCCGGCTGTTCTGGGAATGTCGCTGGCAATCCATGCATCAGTTCTGATCTATGGCTTGCCGGATTGGTCGTGGTTGCAGAACCTCGGCCCAGAGCCGACCGAAACAGAGGTTGTCCTCGAAAGTGGAGGATTGGAGTTTGAAACCGTTACGGCCGTAGAATCAGTGGCCGTAGAAGAGCCGCAACCGGCGGCGGTGCCCGCGGTTGATCCCGTCAAGACACCGTTTCCGCAACCGTCCACTTCAAACGCTGTCCCTGTTCAACCGGTGACGAAGGAGATTCTTAGTCCTGCGGAAGCCGATGTTGTTCAACCGGACAGACCCTCTCCTTCAACTGCTGAACAAGTGCAAACGGCTCCAGCCACCAGAATAGAGGCCAAGGAAGCCGTGACAGGAGACGCCCGCCCTGTCGAGCGAGTGGAATCGGCGCCGATAAAAACTGTTTCGGCCGCCTCGGAGACCGTGATTGCCAAGGAAACGCCTTCCGCAAATGTGGTCGTTGCTGTTCCGAATGCGGCCGATAACGTGGTAACCGGCCGGCCAACAATGCCAAAAACCTCCATCGTCGTTGCCGCCGCGCCGGATGAAGGCGTTGTTGTTAAGTCCGGGGATCAGGAAGTCCTGCCGGTCATCGTCGCTGTAAAACCCGCGCAGGTGAGCGGCAAGGTGACTGTTGCCAAGAAGGCGCAAGCACAGAAAGTCCAGGGCGATGAGGCGATCTCCGCTTTACCGTTGGCAGTCGAGGTGGTGGCAGTCACGGGCAACCAGCCCACCATTCAGGTTCCCATGCAGGCTGCTCCCGTCACTGCACCGGTTCCTGACAGTTCAAACGCTGATGACCCGGCCACGCCGGTGCTTCCTGCTGCAACCGAGGTTGTTGCAGCAGTGAAGCCCGACAGTCTGAACGCGCCGGTCAACAGCGAGCAAACAGGCAATGCGCAGGCCGTCAGACCGGTCGAGCAACAGCTGGCCTCTTTACGCCCAACCGAAGAGGGATTGCCCGCTATCGCCCCCGCGCGTCCCGAGACTGCACCGGTTCCGTCGGTTACATTGCCTTCCGATCCAGCCGATAATGTCCCGCCTGTCGAAGTCGCGAGCATAGATCCCCTGGCGAAGGTGACGTCCTACGTCGCAGGTTACGATGCGGGCGAGTGTGCGCATCTTTCTGTGTTGTCCGCAGGTGCCGACAATGCCACCGTAACCGCCTATGGCGCCGGAATTGCTCCTTTTGCGCTGTTTGATCAACGGTTTGCAGCCGACCATGGCTACGAGGCAAAGGTCGAAGTCAGGCTGGTCACCCGAAGACAATGTGCGTTGCTGGACGCGCTCGGACTTTCGAATGGCCTGGAAGCCGCCGGGCTGGTGGAACTCGACAAGACGATCGTTCGTAGCGGGACACCCGTTTCCGGCGTGATACAGCGAGACCTGCCTGTGGATCGGATCGCCCAGGCGGAACAGGCCGGCCTTCAGCTCAACGGCAAAGGACCGCCGGAACTCTATCTCATTGACGATGCCGGACAAATCCATGACGGCCGGGACCACATCCTGCCGGCAACAAATGCCGTGACGGCGGGGGGGTGGCGTTTTGCGGTTCCCGTGACGCTTCTGTCGAGCGAAGACAGCGAAACGGCGCTCATTCTGGCGGTTTGGAACCGGCCGAAGTCGAAACAACCCGCCAGGTTCGGAACGATGCCGGCGGACAGCATCGCCGCCGTTCTGGCTGCGCCGGGGGTCTATTCCCTGTCTGCCTTCAAGGTTGCGCGCTGAGACGCGTCTCACTCCTGTGGTGTTTGGTTCGCAGAGGCGGGCATTCCCGCGCCAGCGGTAAAGACGCCTGTTAGCAGGACTTCCAGAGCGGCACGTTCCTTTTCAAGGCGGGTTTCAAACCAGGTGACGGCTACTGAAACCGGTATAGCGACCGCGAGGCCGCAGGCGGTGGTCAGAAGCGCCACCCAGATACCGCCTGCCAGCGAGGCCGGATTGGCTGATGCACCCGATTCCTGCAAGGTCTGAAAGGTTTCGATCATGCCCAGAACCGTGCCGAACAGGCCGAGCAATGGTGCGATCTGCGTTACCAGATCCAGTGCCTTCAGCCAGCTTGCAAGGGCGAAGAGCCGGTCCGCAGCCCGAGCAGAGATTTCTTCGCGCAGACGTTCCTCGCGGATATCCCTTTCCTGACTGGCAAGCGGCTGCTGGTCGAGCAACTGGATCGCCTCCATGGCCGCCCGCACGAGCGCGGCTGAAAGCGAACGGTCCTTTAGAAGGTTTTGAGCTGCCTTCGCCCGTTCACCGGTGCGCCACTGCGCAACCGCGCGGCGCACAAGATTGTGCCGACCGACACGGGCGCTGGAAAACTGGAAAACTTTCGCGAGGATGACAGCCAGCGCGGCAATGGAAATCGCCAGCAGGATCAGAACGACCGGCCCGCCCAGTTCAAGCAACGACGAAGAAGATCCGATCATGCGTCCGCAGGTCCCTTGAGGGTCTCAATTGTCAATTCAGTCACCGAATTCAATGGCGGTCCTGTTGGCCAGGTCCAGAAGATCGGGGCAGTAGACATCCGTGATGCTGGGTGGAACGCAGTTCAGAACGTCATTGATGTGCAGGCGCGACAGGCTTTCGCAGCTTTTTCCCGCCAGGTCGAATTGCAGGACCTTTGTCTTTCCTGCCGAAATGCGCGAGAAGTCAAGGCGCAGAAACTGATCGACGAGGCCGTCCTTGTTGAAGGCGACCATTTCCAGGCCAAGCTGGTTCATCGGCCGTTCCAGCCCGTTGGTGGCGATGATCGATAGCCGGCACCCGCCATCCTGTGTCGGCTGGGCCTGGTTCAGCTCCAGACGGATCTTGCCGCTCACATCCTGGGCCTGAACAGGCATCGCGAATGTGGCGGATATCAAAGTGAGCATCAAAATCCGGAACGGCATGCGCATGAAACTCCCCCAAGTTGAACTGCAGACCCTGCGGGCAATCGGAAAGGGCCATCTTGATGCAGCCCGCGACCGGCGTCAGTCATAAGACAGCAACACGGTCCAATCTTCCGCCCCCTCGGTCTCGATCTGAAAAAAACCGGCCTCGATAAGCCCCCGTTGCCAGCATTGATCGCCATCATACAAAACGAATTTTTCTTCGCGAATGCAAAGGGTAATGTCGCCGCCCAGGCGGCTTTCGCCAAATCCGTCAGCGACATGCA
This sequence comes from Roseibium sp., assembly GCF_050301095.1. GTDB lineage: Bacteria > Pseudomonadota > Alphaproteobacteria > Rhizobiales > Stappiaceae > Roseibium. Next base: position 18,967 of record NZ_JBNKYW010000251.1, on the reverse strand, counting down.
GATAATAGCGGGTGTTTTTCAGAGGTTCCTGGAGAACCTGACTGCAGGCATTGGCCGTAATGGTCCACCAGCCCTCCGTTCGCAATCCCTCGTCGGTTTCGTATCCAATGGCAACATTTACAATATCGACCGAACCGTTGCACACGCGCAGCCCCGCCTGAGCCGCCTGCGGCAGAACCCAGGCAGCCGTTGCAAGAGCGGCCAACAGAAAGGAACCGCGCAACCGGCCGGTGAGCCGTCTGTCGGGCAGGAAGAAATGCAACGCCGCTTTCATCAAGCTGTCCAGGTTCGTTTTGCTCTTCATCACGCTAAGGAACAGCAGGCGCCCGGTCAATTTCTCCTTTGAGATTGAGGTCTTGACCAATCTGGGTAATGCTTGTGTCCGAACCGGTTATTGGCACCTTTTTCCAAAAGCCCGCAGGCGGCACGTCCATGATCTCGATCCACCGGCATAGTGAAAAGCGCAGGCGCATTCCCCTGACGCCGTTGATCGATGTGATTTTCATTCTGGTGATGTTCTTTCTACTGTCGTCCACTTTCGGTGTCTGGCGCCCGCTCGATATTGCCCTCGGCAGGGCCGGCCAGGGCGGGCAACCGGATCAGCAAACCACTAAGCCGGCCGTCGCCCCGGTACTGATTCAGGTGCGGTCAGACGCTGAGACCGGATCGGTCAGGATAACCGTCAATGGCATTGGCCTGACCATCGACGCCCTCGCGACCCAACTCGACAAGCTGGCGGAGCGGGGGGCGAGGGAGGCGGTCCTGGCGCCCGCAAGAGGCACGAAATTCCAGCAAGTCGTGCATGTTCTGGACGAGGCAAGACTATCCAGAATCAAGCGCATTAGCCTGAAGCTCGATTGAGATCAGCTTTGCACTGACCGCAGAGAGAGCGAAGGACGAAAAAAAGCCCGGCTCAGCCGGGCTTTTGAGTGCGGGGACAGGTGCGGGTGTCAGCGGCCGATTGCTCCGCCGATGATGCCGCCGACAACACCTCCGATGAAGGCTGCGCCTGCCGGGTTGATGCCGCCGCCACCGGTGTTGTTGTTGGTGGTGGGCGTCACGCGTTGCGGCGTGGTCGTTGCCGTGTTGGTCCGGCGGGTCGTTGTTGCGCTCCGGGAGGCCGTTGCAGCCCGCTGCTTGCGCCGGATTTCCGCGATATAGGCAGAGTACTGGGTTTCGGTCTGCGTGCTCAGCAGGGCGTATTGGGCCGCGGTAAAGTAACCGGTACCGGAGAAGCCGTTCGCTGTCTGCCATGCGGTTACGCCCGCCCGGGTTTTCGGACCGAATGCACCGTCAGGACGCCCGACCTTGTTCCCGGTCAGGTTCAGCCGTGTCTGAACTTCCCGGCGCTTGGTCCGGTTCCAGCCGAGGGCAGCTTCCGTTTCTTCGGTTCCGGAAGCTCCGAGCTGCGGATTGGGAAGCGTGGTGTTGGCAGCACTTGCCGGGTTCACGGACGCAACCTGCTGGCTGGATTCAAGCCGCTTGATGGAATTGCGTGCAAATCCTGCAAAGGTGCCGTTCGGATAGGAGTCCAGGTAGGACTTGTAGTCGGCGACGGTGTTGCTGGCCTTCACGGTTTCCCAGACAAGCTTTTCCCGTTCCCACGCGATCGTGGATTGGGTAGTGGCCGCGCTGGCTGAGGGAGCCGTGCTCGGCGTCGTGACCGTGGGCTGAGGTGCCGCGGTCGCGGTGTTGCCAAGCGAAGCGACTTCTGTCGGCTTTCCGGACTGTGCCTGCTTGTTCAGGAACACCTCACCGATCAGAGAGGCGTTGACCCACGGACGCTGCCGCTTTTCCGTTGCCTCATAGACATCGCCGGTGACACGCGTCATCACGGTCTGGATCGATGCATTCGGCGTATCGATGTGGCGTATCAGTGCGGATGTGAACGGTGAGTTGCTGCCTTCGCCATCAAGGGCAACGTCGCCCGGGCTCGTGGCAAATGCGATCACCGACCCTTCACCGCCGGTTTCCTCGATCTTGATTTCTGCAAGGCCTGCGCCGACACTACCGGACCGGCTCGGTCCCATTCGGCGTGCCAGCGTGCGCGCCAGCGGGTTGTCGCGGCAGGCATCCAGGAACACCATCTGCACCTTCACGTCCTTCGACATCTGGCGCATGATGAAATCGACCGAAATGGTTTCGAAATCCAGCGAGGTTTCGTCTTCGATCCTGGCATCGACCGGTATCAGGAGGTTTTGTCCGGCAATCTGCATGCCATGGCCCGCATAGAAAAGAACGGCTATTTCCGCGCCGTATGCTTTCCTGGCGAATTCCATTACGGATCGCCGCATATCGCCATAGGTTTGATCCTGACCCGAGACGACGTCAAAGCCGAGGCCACGCAACTTCGTGGCCATCTGCTGCGCATCATTGGCAGGGTTGGGAAGCTGTATCGTATTTTCATAGGCGCCATTGCCGATGACAAGGGCAACGCGCTTTGCAAGTGCTGGAGCAGTTCCTGCTATCACTATTGCCAGCACGGCGATCATTCGTTTGAACATGTCCTGTCCTCTCGTCGATCTAGTTGCCTGTCGGTTTTTCCGATCTTACCACGAGGTCTGCGTCCTCTTGGAATTCGGTATACCGCGTGCGGCATTACGTTTCTGTAATGCGTATCACAGGAACCGGGTTTTGACGTTAAGCCTCCATGTCCCAGGTCCCGCCTGGGTACTCCTCCAGTGGGGCATGCCGATCCGGTACGCATACTTCGATCCGGGGCCATCATTATACGCAATTGGTTACTGTAAAGCCAAGGTAACGTTGCGTTCCGGCGTTACTTCCTTGTTGGATTAACAAAGCGCTTATGGCCCCCGGAGTTTGTGTAGCCGGCAAAGCATGTCTGTAGCATTCTCCAGGCCCGGTAAAAGGGTGAAGGGAGGATTTTGCCCTGTGATGCGTGTCACGCTGCCCGCCCTCGACATTTGCTATTCTGCTGGCAAAGAGACGATGCAGACATGCGGGCTGAGAATTGCCCGCAATACAGGGAGCCCGTTCAATGGCTGGAAAGGCGGATATTCTCAATCACATGCGGCGCGAGCATGTCGGCATTTTCCTGTCGGCGGCACGGCTTTACAAGGTTGCCATCCTAGTCAGACGCACCAACATGGCGTCCATCCAGCATATTGGCAAGGATTACGCTACGCCCAAGCGTCTCGACTGCAAGGCGAAAACCGCTGACGCCAACGTGACGCCGAAAGGCTGCAGGATCCCCGAGGCCAGACGCGGCAACATCGCCGGTCTGGTTGCGGATCCTGCAATGGTCGGGCCGAATGCCTACACGGATGGAAAATACGCGAAAGCGCTGGAGGCCTGGCGCTCCTTTTCCAGCCAGCTTCGTCCGGAAATGTCTTCATATGAAAAGCAGAAGCAGCTGACTTACGTTCCCGGTGGCGGACAGTATTTTGTCGAGCGCAATCCGGAGGACCCTTACTTCGGTTGCGTGAAGTTCACGTCCAGTTCGTTGATCTCTGCGGGAAAGTGCATCCATGGAGACTTCGATCTCTACGGCATCGTCGACATGGACATGCCGGATCAGATCGTTCGCGTTCAGGAGGAGAGGCTTGGACAGGTTCATGCCCGCTCGCCGAAGTTTTTCGACGTTCAGAATTTCGTCAACAGCCGCATCGGTGTGCCGATGGTTCTGCATGGGTCACAGGAAACCTATGCTTCGCGGCATGAAAAGGATGATCTGGACGTGTTCTTTCCCGATGGACGCGTCGATTATGCCGGTCCGACGGCGGAAAAGATCGAGGAATTTTACCAGACGGAATTCCCTGGACGGACGCTGTTCCGAAAAGGCGATCCTGGACAACAGATCAGGGGACGCTACATGGCACCCAGCCGATAGCAGTAGCAAGGAAACTGCCGCGAGAGGCGGTTTCGGTGTGTCGGTTCAGTTATTGTGCCGGGAAGAAAATGGCACGCCCAACGGGACTCGAACCCGTGTTTCCGCCGTGAAAGGGCGGCGTCCTAGACCGCTAGACGATGGGCGCGCGGTCGACGCGGCTGCGTCGTGGGGAGGCTTATAGGCGGGAATGGACTTGCCCGCAAGAGCCTTTGAGACAATTTTTTGCAAGCCCGGAATTCCGGGCTTGCGTCTGTTGAAAACTGCCTGAAACTACCATTCGCCGACATTGGGCATGGATGCCCAGGGCTCTTTGATTTCAAGGGCTTTGCCCTTTTGCAGAAGCTCGATTGAAATGTTGTCCGGCGACCGGACGAAGGCCATGCGGCCGTCTCGCGGCGGACGGTTGATGATCACGCCATTGTCCTGAAGGTTCTGGCAGAAGGCGTAGATATCGTCCACTTCATAGGCAAGGTGACCGAAATTCCGCCCACCTGAATATTCTTCGGGATCCCAGTTGTATGTCAGTTCCAGAAGCGGAGCGGCGGTCGTCTTGCCCGCTTCCACATCGTCGGCACCTGCCAGAAAGATCAGCGTGAACCGGCCCTGTTCGCTTTCAGTGCGGCGGATTTCTGTCATGCCCATCTTGTTGCAATAAAAATCGAGCGAAGCTTCAATGTCGGTTACACGAACCATCGAGTGCAGATAACGCATTTTCAATCCTTTTCCTGATCGCGGGAAATCCGAAGGTCAACGGGTCCGCCAATGAATGTCATCACCAGCCTGTCCGAAGCTCAGGAGTTTGTGGCACGATTCCGGGGCGGTTCCTACCGGCGGATCGTGGCACTGACGGGGGCGGGTATCTCGACGGAGTCGGGAATACCCGACTTCCGGTCGCCAGGAGGGATATGGTCCCGGCGCCAGCCCGTTCAATACCAGGATTTCGTCGCATTCGAAGAAAGCCGGCTTGAAGATTGGGACCGGCGATTTGAAATGCTCGGTTTTTTCGAAAAGGCAAGGCCGAATGCAGCGCACGTGGCGTTGACCGTTCTTGCGCAGTCCGGCCTCCTGCAAACGCTTGTCACCCAAAACGTCGACGGGCTGCACCAGGCTGCGGGATTTCCCGCTGACAGGCTGATCGAGATCCACGGCAATTCGACTTATGCCACCTGTCTCTCCTGCGGTGCCCGTGCTGAACTGGAGCCACAAAGAACGGAGGTCGCAGCTGGCCGAAGCCCGCTTTGCACCAGGTGCGGCGGTTATCTGAAGGCTGCGGTCGTCAGCTTCGGCCAGCAGATGCCGGAACAGGAACTGCACCGGGCCGCGCAGGCAGCTCAGGAATGTGACCTGTTTCTTGTACTCGGGTCGTCGCTGGTCGTGCAGCCGGCGGCACAGTTGCCTGTGCTTGCCGTCCGACGCGGGGCCGATCTGGTGATTCTCAACGGACAGGAAACGCCGATTGATTCTCTTGCGTCAACTGTCGTTCGCACGCCCCTTGCGCAGTCATTTGCGAATTTTGCGGAAGAATAGCCAAAAATAACGCAAATGGTCTGTGGTTAGTTCGACAATTCCGCTTCTCGCTATAAAGCGCGATGTTATCCTTTTGTTAGGAATCAGCTGGGTGGTGAAACAAATTGCCACTGGCTCAATAATGCGGACCAGAGACGGGACAAATGGCTATGGGGGTAAAAACCGCACGGGCACCCCGCGAGCTCGAAACACTGACGGACGATGTTGCTGTCGATGTGTTTGAGATCGCCGGAACGATTAAGTGGTTCGATGTTGGTAAGGGCTACGGCTTTATCGTGCCGGACAATGGCGAGACCGACATTCTGCTTCACGTTACCTGCCTGAGACGCGACGGCTACCAGACCGCCTATGAGGGCGCGAGGGTGGTTTGCGAAGTTTTGGACCGGCCGCGCGGCTTGCAGGCCTTCCGTATCCTGTCCATGGATGAATCGACGGCGACCCATCCATCCCAGCTTCCACCTTCCAGAACCCATGTTCAGGTCGTGCCGGAAAGCGGTTTTGAAAAAGCCACCGTCAAATGGTTCAACCGCGTCAAGGGTTTCGGCTTCCTGACCCAGGGAGAAGGAAGCGAGGATATTTTCATCCACATGGAAACGCTCCGCCGTTTCGGCATCACGGAATTGCGTCCGGGTCAGGACGTCCTGGTCCGGTTCGGCCAGGGGCCGAAGGGCCGCATGGCCGCCGAAATCCGGCCCGTGGGAACCGGCACGCACATTCCTGCCTCCCACTGATCACGATCAAACCGTTTCGCTCATTTTCCTCGGCCGGACTTGTTCCGGCCTTTTTGTTTGCCGAGATTGTGTACCAGTGTTGACCTGGCTGGCGCCAGCCGCAGAATATGGTGGGCAGTCCGTCCGGTTTACGCCGTGCAGTCGCGCGAGGGAAGGGGAATTGGCCCCGGTTTCTGTGCAACTGATTTCAAAATGGGTATTGCCGACCGCAAGTCAGGCCGCTTGAAAGGGCTGTTCATGTTTTTGAGGTTCTTGCGTTTTTCCGCCATTCTGATCGCGTTGTCATTTTGCTTGCAGCCGGCGGCACGGGCCGAGACCACGGGTAAAGGCCAGGATGCGCTACCGAAAGAAACCCTGATTGTTGAATCCGGCGGCAAGGAGCACCGGTTCGTGGTGGAAGTGGCCGCAAGCGAGCAACAGCGCGCCATGGGCCTGATGTTCCGGGAGGAAATGGCGGCCGATCACGGCATGCTCTTCGTGTTCGAGGGCGAGGGGGACCGGTATTTCTGGATGAAGAACACGCCGCTGCCGCTCGACATTCTGTTTATAGGCGCAACCGGCCGGATCGTCGGCATCGCCGCCGACACCATTCCCTATTCCGAGGCGGTGATCCCGTCCGGCGCTCCGGCCAGGTTTGTGTTGGAACTCAATGCAGGTACATCCGCAAGGCTTGGCATGAATGTCGGCGACACGGCTTCAAGTCCGTCCATGAAGGTCGAGTAATCACTCCAGGCAGTGACAAGGCTGCGGCACGTTGTTCAAGATTGGTCAAAATGCTGTCCACAGTCCGCCGCCGTGCACTGCAGCTTTCGCACTTGACGCCCAGACGGAACGCGGCTAAATCCCTGCCAATCAACGGATCGGGGTATAGCGCAGCCTGGTAGCGCATCTGGTTTGGGACCAGAGGGTCGCAAGTTCGAATCTTGCTGCCCCGACCATTTTTCCAAATTTTCTGGATAGCGACCTTGCGGTGCGGCAGTGCCTTTGTTGGCCCGTCTTCGCCCTTACCGGTCGAACGCCTTCAGAAGCAGCGACATGACCTTCAGGAACTCGTCGCGCTTTTCGGAAGACAGCTCCTGCAAATCGCAAGCGTCGTAGTCCTGCGTCAGGATGGTCTCCCACATGTCGGTCAGGTGCGCGGCGTCGACTGCCGACTTGAGATTTCCCGGCCGTGAAGCCGCTGCAAGAAAATGCTGCGGAACACAGATGTCCGCGTTCTTGAGAAACGCCAGCTGCATGCGACTGCCTTACTTTCTGCGACATGGCCGGCATCCAGACCGGCAACATCAGCTCCCTCGGCGACTCAGCCTGTCAACCGGATCGGGCTCCACTGGAAGCGCCTTCCGGCTTGGCAAACTCACCTTCGGAGAGGTGGTTGGTTCCGTGCAGCCTGTCGTCCCGTCACCGGTACTTTGCATCGAGAGATGAGATGCCGGCGGGTTGTAGGGCGTGGTTGCACATCTCTACAACACCTGAACCGGTCGTTGCTTCCACAAGAACGCTGTTGACTTCCGGGGAAAAGCCGGGAAAAAGCTCCTAGTGCGGGAAGCACCGGTTTCAGGTGCCGCTCGCAATGGCTAGAAGTGAAACTCCGCGGATTTGATTTAGGGGCACTCTCACATGGTTGCGCGCATCTACCGACCGGCGAAAACCGCCATGCAGTCCGGCAAGGCGAAGACCCAGCGCTGGGTTCTGGATTATGAGCCGGAAGTCGCGAAATCGGTCGAACCCTTGATGGGATATACGTCTTCTTCGGACATGAAGCAGCAGATCCGGCTTTATTTCGAAACCGAAGAAGCTGCCGTCTCATACGCCAAGCGCCAGGGCATAGCCTACCGGGTGGAACAGCCCCAGGACCGGAAGGTGCGGGGCGCGGCCTATGCCGACAACTTCAAGTTCAACCGGGTTGCTCCCTGGACGCATTGACATCAGGAGCCAGGCGGGACCTGGTTCCGGTTCTGGACTGGAATGCCTGTTGATACCGCTGAAAGCGGATCGACAAATACAGGTGTTCTGTCGCATTAGACAAAATACGCGCAGGCCATGCCGCGCTCCTGAAACAGGGCCCCGTAGCTCAGCTGGATAGAGCACTCGCCTTCTAAGCGAATGGTCGCAGGTTCGAATCCTGCCGGGGTCGCCATTTCCCAATTGTCCAGCCTGAAACCATAAGTAACGTCTTGTACCGCTTGCTGGTGACAAGCCCGCCTTCGGTATACCTGCAAGCCCGCAGACCATGCCTGCGTTCATCGTGGTATGTCCTCAACCTCTTTTGACAAGGCCGGGAGGCTGTGGGACGATTTGACGTCCCAGAAAGCCAAGGGAGGGCCTGTCATGATTGGCTCGAAATCGGCATTGATATGCAGTCTTGCACTGACAGTTTTCACCGGACCTGCGCTTGCCGACACAGTGAACTTCGACTTCATCGCCAAAACCAAACAGTCTTCGGTTCCGTATATGACAGGAACGGGAGAAGGCGTGATCCATCTTGCCAGCGAATGGCTGCCGATCGAGGCTCAAGGAACACCGCTCGACGGCGCTACAGGCAGCTGCTTCGGAACAGCCGCAATGGCTGCCGGAAGAATGACCGGTGACGGATACTGCTCCTACACTGACACGGCAGGAGAAATGGTCACCTTGCGCTGGTGGTTGGCCAATACCGAGAAAGCAGCCGGGTACTGGCAATTCATCGGAGGTACCGGCAAATGGGCGAGTGCTGTCGGTGGTGGCCGATGGCTGGACATGCCGGGCGAAAAGGAAGGAATGGGCGCGGCACACATCACGGGAACGGTCGAGTTTCCCTGAGCCGCAAGAACCGAACGGCATGCAGTTCTTTGCAGCCGCGCTTGCCATCTATTCGAAAAGCACGCCTTGCCCGTCCGCGTCTGCGTTGCGGACGGGCAAGGCGTTTAAAATCGTTCGTTCCGCTTAGGCGTTCTCTGATCGCGTGCTTTCCAGATTCTGCTGCCCGACCATAAGCGGCGTGATCTTGGTTTTCAAAAGCGTGTCGAGGTCTTCAGAACCGTCTTCCAGGGACTGGAGCGCCATGTCGAGGAAATAGGAGCAGAAAGTCCGACCGTCCTTGTCCGCTTCTTTTCTCGTATAGCGAATCATTCTCTTGATCGCTTCCACGGTCGGCTCTTGTGAAGCGTCGACGAGGTCCGGTTTGCTAACTGTTTTGGACATAATACCACCCACCAATATTGGTTTTGCCGTTTGCAGCAAGGCTGCTGTGACCATCCGGGAAAGAGCATGCTGTTGCGGCGTGAAATAAGCGTGATAAGGTGCTGTTGTGTTTCAGGTTGTAATTTATTCTCAGTTGCGCGATGGCAACCTGTAAACAGTTCGGTTCATTTACGGGGATTTGATGGCAAACGCTTACTGTTTTGCGTGCCTCGGCCGGCCGTTGCTGCTCGACACCAATGGTGAGCCGGTTGCGGTTAGAACCCGTAAAGCCTTGGCAATTATGGGTTTTTTGAGCCGTGTAAACGACATGGCGGCCCCGCGTGAAACCCTAGCAGATCTCTTCTGGAGCAATGCGGACCGGTACAAGTCCATGCAGTCGCTGCGCCAGGCGCTCCGGCAGCTGAAAACCGCTGAGCAGGACGCCGGTGTTGATGTGGTCAAGGCGACGACAGGCCATGTTCACCTGGATGCTTCTGCGTTTGTTACCGATTTGTCACATCTTTCCGCACTGCTCGGCAAGGGGCGGGCCGTGGATTTTCGCGAGGCGGAGGATCTGTGGCGCGGGGAATTCCTGACGGGTTTCGACGAAATCGATCCGGAATTTTCCGACTGGTTGATGGTTGAGCGGGAACGCATCCGCTCGGAGATTACATCTGCCGCGCTTCAGCACCTCAACAAGATCAGAACCGACGATGGCGGCGTTCAAGTGGAGGCCGGGGCAAGGTTCCTGCTCAAGACAGATCCGGCGCTCGAGGCGGCTCACCGTGTGCTGATCCGGCTGTACCGGAAGCTGGGACAGCAGGAGCGTGCCGAGCAGCAGTATAAGGCCTGTGAACGCGAGATGCGCCTGCACCTGGACGCGGAACCGGACGAGGAAACAAGAGCGCTCCTGGACGGTCCTGTCGAAGCCGGCGTCGCGGACCTGGCTTCCGGCGAGACCGGCGATAGCTCGGCCGGCGGCGGTAGATTGTCCAACAGAGAAGACATCATCCGCCTGCCGGAAATTACCATCGTTTCCGCGGCGATCTCCCATCCGGTTCCGGCGGATGCCAGGAACCTTAGGGATGAAATCGTCGCCGGTTTGTCTTCGTTCCGGTCTTTCGATCTCTTTCAGGCTGAATATTTCGGCGACGAAGGCGAGATCCAGCCGACGCTTCTTCAGGGCCATGAACTGGGCGCTTACGTGCTGCGCTTCCGGCACAACGAACGCAGCGGGAAAATTGCCGTGCAGTTCGAAGACCGGTCTGATGGCCGGATCGTGTTCAACGAGATCGTCGATCTCAATCACTGGGACACGCTGCAGACGGCGGCCAGTCAGACGATCAACCGAATTCACCTGTTTGCCACGGACAAGCTGCAAAATCCCGGGAACAATGCCGCGTTTGCGCGTTGGTGCCAGGTTGAGGCACTGATGTGGGAGTTCAATCCACAATCGGACAAGAAGGCGCTGCAGATCCTGAGTGACCTGGAAAGGCGGCACAGCAATTTTTCGCTGGTTTTCGCGGCCAAGGCGCTGATCAACATGAAACAGCTGTTGCATTATCCGATCGAGGACCGGGAACTGGGGCTGGCGATGGACGGCATCCTCTCCCTTTGCGAACGTGCGGTCATGCTGGACCCGTGGCAGCCGTTCAATCAAAGGGCCCATGGATGGGCACTCATTCAGTCGAACATGTCCGAGGACGCGCGCAGAGCCTTTCTGCAGGCCGGACGCCTGAACGCCGTCGATCCGGCCAACCTGATGTCGGTGGCGGAGGGGCTGGCCTTTTCGGGAGATGTAGCGCAGGCAAAAGAAAAAGCCGACCTGGCCATGTCACTTGTGGTTTCGGTACCAAGGCCGTTCTACGAATACTATTCAAATATCTTCTTTGCCGCCGAAGACTTCGACACGGCGGCCAGGTTCGTCGAAAAGACATCCTTCAACAGCATTGCGGGGCTGACGACGCGGGTTGCGTCACTGATTTGCGCTGGCAAGGAAGATGAAGCCCTGCAAGTGCTGGAACGCCACGGCGACAAATACGAAAAGATCATCCAGAACACCGGACTGGCGCAGGAAGGTCCGGAAGAGTGGGCCCGCAAGGTCAATCTCTTCCAGGAACCGAAAGCGCGAATGAACTACGAAAAGGGCGTCAATCTGGTGAAGAAATACTTCTTCGGAGACAGGGCCGCGCTCAGATAGGCTGGGAAAAGGAGTTGGCGATAGACGTCAGATAGGCCGCATTGCGGCTTTCCAACAGTCGGTCGTCCAGCTTGAAAGGCAGAGCGACGGACTTTTTGTCCGGCGTGTCGATGACCTTGAAGGAAATCAGTCTGGTCACGTTTTCGGGCAGGCCGATCCTGGCGAGTTCGCCTGCCGGATCCTGTTTCAAGGCCGCTAGCGCTTTGGGATTGAGACGGGCTTCGGCAAGAAGGCGTCCAAGGGCGGCGATATTGTTCCGGTAATAGGGGAAACGGGCCATGTGTGCCTCCTGGATGGCGGTCAGTGCGTCCAACGCGGCGGAGCCCGGAGCGCCATGGAGCAGGTGTTCCGGGCCCGATTTGTGCAATTACCTGGGCAATTCCTTGTAGACGCAGCTTCCCAGGGCAAGTTTGCCGAGTTCTTCGAAATAGCTTTCGTCTTCTGCTGCTACGCGTTCGGCATCTACTTCCGCCGGCACGATCAGGTGCACCATGTCAGCCGTATCCGCATAGATGGTCACGTCCGGCTTGACGCCGGCTCCGCGCAGCGTTTCTGCAGGCCTTTCGATCAGTCGCGTACGTGTCACCTCATCCTGGATGATCGCGCCAAGTCTTACGCCAAGTTCCAGTTCTTTCGAGAAAGTCTTATCAGCGTGCATAGTTAGCCTCCAGAAGTTAAAGTTGCGGTTTGTGCTAGCTGGTGGTGGAATGGTCACGCGGCTATACAGAAACAAGTCAAGCGTCAGTAAATAATTGTTAAATGACTGTTTACGAGAGCTTGACATCTTCCTACTAAAACGTAATGCGGAAGCATAGAGAGCATCAATAGTGATATGATTAATCTACTATGAGTACAATTGTAGCGGGAAACTAAGTAAAGTATGATAAATTAGCGGCTTGTTGGTCCGGATACGAGGTGGCGTCTTGTCGTGGCAAGAGACACTCAGTCTTTCCCCTGGAGTGGTTTCTGACCTGATCCGGATTGGTGTGTTGCATCGAAAGTCACATGCTTGCGGAGAGGTGTTGGAGTTAGCCGACGACTCCTTTCGTCTTTTCCTGCCGGTATTGCGTTCGTTCCAGGTCAAGTTGGCGCCTGTCGACCGCGACGGTTGCCCCGTGAGTTTTTGCACCGGCATCGTGACAGCGGCAGCCGGCAAACCAACGCCGGACCAAAAGTCGGCACAAATCTTTCCTGCGGGTGGTCAGGGCATGAGTGCAGTGAGCGCAGCTGCAAGTTGTCTTGGAGAAATTGCGGAACGCCTAAGTCTTTGCTCGCAGGGCGAAAGTGACGATAGGGTATTTTTTTCCAGGAATTCGCAATTAGAGGTTGGGTTGTCTGAACTGACCGGCCTTAGCAAGGCGCAGGAGAGATGTCTGGCCGGAAAGCTTGGCTTGGATTACCTTCCCGGCGAGGATCCTGCTGTCAACTGGAAGGCTCTTTCGGATCGTAGAGTGATGCTTCGTTCTCTGACTGGTGAAGGAGACGCGCAATGCACGAGTCTTGGCGTGCTTTTTGGTGAAATGGAGCTTGTATCCGATCGGGACATATCCCTTGCATCGAGCAGTGGTTGCGCTGTCTGGCGGGATATGGATGGGGCAAGGCAACGAGCCCTTCTTGAGTTGGTTGAGCGAGATGCTGTTGCCCAGGGCTGGTACAACCGTCTGGGGATAACCGGGATCGGAAAGGCGTTCTTGGCGGAAATTCTCCCTCGAAATCTGCTCGACTTCCTTGCAGACCGCAGGAGGGAATGGAGCCTTCATCTGGTTGAAACGGATCTCGCCGCATGGGTCGTAATGGCACTGTCCTATGAAAGCGGAGGCCGCAAATGCGCGTTTGGCTCATCGGCAGGTTGGAATTTCTCCTCAGCCTGCGAGGGGGCGCTTTTGGAATTGCTGCAGGCGGAATTTTCTCTGGAACTTATGGAGCGCGCTCATGCGGTCCCGACCGGTAATAGCGGAGACAGGCAGACGTTGCCGAGACAACTCGTCTTCGCTCGTGAGCAGTCCATTACGGATCACATACCGCTTGCCGCGGCTTCAGATGCCGATGAGACGAGCTTCAATCAAACCTATTCCTATGAAGCACTCTTGCAGAGCTGCAAAGATCGTGGATTGCGGATTTGGGAATTCAATGCCACGCGGTCGGACCTGAACATTCCCTGCGTGAAGCTGTTGTCGCCGGACCTGTGCAATTGGGAACCACGGTTCGGCAAGAGGAGGCTGTTTGACGGCGTGGTTCAGCGCGGTCTGCGGTCGGCGCCTGCATTTGAGGCTGAATTTGCTGCCCGGCCATTTCCGTTTTGATCGATAGACAGCCCGGTTTTGCGACGATGGCAGGCATAAATTACACATGCCGGTAGGTGTCTGTTCGCTGTCGGCATGACAGTTGGGTTTTTCGTCCGGACAATATTTGCAGCGGGAGGAACCCCCGCTGCAATTGTTACCTGATGGGTCCACCTGTGACAGGCCGTCCGTCTTCAAGAGGCCGTGCGAGCGTCATGACCCAGAAATTGCGCCATTTGCCGTTGTTTCTGTTCGTACGGGCGATGCCGACGCGGGTGACATATGGATTAAGAAGGTTCTTGTTGTGGCCTGCGGAGCCTTGCCAGCCGCGGAAGGCGGCACCGAAATCCGCATAGCCGGCCCCCAGATTTTCCGCTCCCGCGTAATTGGCGTAACCGGCTTTGTCCAGGCGCTGCGACAGGCCGAAGGCACTGTGAGCCCATGTGTCCATGCTGTCTCGTTCCGCGATGTGGCGCGCCATTTTTTGTGACACAGCATCGAGGGCAGGGTCATGTTTCAGTGAGGGCAGTCCCTTTTGGGCCCGGTAGGAATTGAGCACAGACATCATCTGGCTTTTGTCGACTGGCTGATCCGTCAGAACAGTTTTGTCTTCAACATCATTCTTGCCGGGCAGGGCACTGCAGGAGGCGAGGGCAAGGACAAGCAGGCCGGCCAGAATCGCCTTCAGGTATCCGCTCGAGGCGTGCAGGGCGCACATCAAGCTTCGTCTCCAGGCCAGAGAACGCCTTCGTCAGCGAAGAAGTGATGCGGTCCCGGGTAATTCTCCACGTAGGCCATGTGGGTCACAACACCTGTTGTGCTCGAATGATAGTGCAGGAAATAGGCAGCCGGTTCGAAATTGAACAGGGCCGGGCCGTTTTCCGTGAGGTCCAGGACAACCTGATGAGCCGTGCTCGGGGCGAGGGTCATGACTTTGCCGGCGAAACTCGCAATGATTGGGCGGTGCAGATGTCCGCAGATCAATCGTTCCACATGGGCCTGCGGGGCAATCACTTCCGCGAGGGCAGCGGCATCGACAAGACCGATATTGTCCATGTGGGTGATTCCGGACAGCGCGGGCGGATGGTGCAGGGCGATCAACGCCGGCTTTGTGGCTGATCGCAATGTGCTGTCCAGCCAGGCGAGCTGTTCCGTGCCAAGTTCCCCTTGCGGTCTGCCGGGCATATGCGTGTCCAGGGCAATCAGTTGAGTTCCGCCGATATCCACCCGGTATGAGATCTTTCCCTCCCGGGTTTCCGAAATTCCCGGAAAATCTGCAAAGGCCTCTCGCATGCCGTCGGTGCTGTCGTGATTTCCCGGGATCAGATAGACGGGCATATCCAGTCGGGAAAGCAACTCGCGGCCGACGGCATACTCACGCGGATCGCTGCCGTCCGTGAGGTCGCCCGTGATGACGAGGGCATCTGGTTTGGGCGTGAGGGAAAGCAGAGAACGGATTGCGCGCTCCGCGAACATGTTGGTGTCGGAAACGCGGTAGCACGCCAGCCCTCTCGGGCGCAGGTGCAGATCCGTCATGTGGGCAATCAAAGTCATGGGAAAACCTGAAGACTCAAACGGGTGCCTGGAACTCGGGACGATAGCCCAGCGGGCCGAGAGGGCAAGCACTAGTTTCCCTTTTTGAAAAGCTCATGTAGGAGATGCGATCAAGGGTTTTGTCAGTTCTCCGCAGTGACGGAGCATGTATTGGATTTGACCATTGATGGCAGAAAAGAGTGAAGCAGAAAACGGGAAGCCCATTTTGGAGCGTGAACAGGCGTCGTCTTCGCAGTCCGCAGATGGTTCCAAAATAGATGAGGGAACAGTTCGGTCCTTGGAAGCGGGTGCGCCTGCAAATGCCTTCAAGAAGCCGGTCTGGCTGCGTCTTTTCGGACATGACCTCACCGCACCTCTGCTGCTCCTTCTTCTGTCTCTTGTGCTCTTCGTACCCGGTCAATGGACCGTTCCTCCGCTGGACAGGGACGAGCCCCGTTTCACCCAGGCCACCAAACAGATGCTGGAAACGGAGGACTACGTCGATATTCGTTTTCAGGATCAGGCGCGTCACAAGAAACCAGCCGGGATCTACTGGCTGCAGGTCGCGGCGGCAAAGCTGACCGGACACGATGCGAAGGCACCGCTATGGGTCTACCGGTTGCCATCGCTGATCGGGGCGGTCGTGTGTGTATTGGCGGGATACTGGCTGGCGCGTGCCTTCATGGGCCCCGCCGGAGCCTTGCTGGCCGGCGGTTTCATCGCAACGGCCATCATTGTGGGTGTGGAGGCGCGCCTTGCAAAAACCGACGCGGCCCTGTTTGCAGCCATAATGATCGCGCAGGGCGCTTTGGCAAGGATCTGGCTGAAAGACGCCGGCCACCGGTTATGGGGGCTCGGTTTCCTTTTCTGGACAGCGCTCGCCGCCAGTGTGCTGATCAAGGGGCCTGTCGGACCAATGGTGATCGGCCTCACGGTCGTGGGCCTGATGGTCTTGCGCAGGAGGGTGCGCTGGTTCAAGGCATCCTCACCCTTGTTCGGGTTCTTATGGTTCGTAGTTCTCGTCTCGCCGTGGTTTGTGGCGATCTGGATCGCCACCGACGGAGCCTTCTTCACCGAGGCCATCGGCAAGGATCTTCTGGGCAAGGTCGGGCAGGGGCAGGAAGGACATGGTGCTCCTCCGCTGACGCATCTTGGGGCCATGTTCGGAATATTCTGGCCACTGCCGGCATTTCTTCTGATCGCAGCTCCCCTGATCTGGCAGGAGCGCAGGAGCCCGCTCGTGATCTTTTGCGTGGCCTGGTTCGTGCCGAGCTGGATCGTGTTCGAATTGGTGTCCACCAAACTGCCGCATTACACCATGCCGCTTTTGCCGGCCCTTGTCCTTCCTGTCGCCGCCGCCCTGATCGAGGGAGCCGGCACATATTCTGCCCGCTGGTTACGTTGGGTTTCCGCGATTTTGCTGGCCGTTCCCGGTATCGGACTTGCTGCGGGCACCTTTGCTGGCCCCTTTGTGCTCGGTGCGTGGCCGTCCCCACCAGGTGCTGTTGTGACATCCGTCGGTGCAGTGTTCGCGGTCCTGGCCGCCGCGCGTCTGCTGCGGGGGGCTGCGGTGCACGCCTTTCCCACGGCTGTCTTGTCCGCAATCTGCATCGCCATAGGCGTTTGGGGGTTCGTCGGGCCGGCCCTGACGCCAATCTGGGTCAGTCCGCGTCTGGTTGCTGCCCTGGATGACATTCCTGGTTGTGCGGACCGGGCCGACAGACAGGTGGTGACTTCGGGGTTCCACGAGCCGAGTTTCATTTTTCTGGAGGGAACCGGGACCCGAATAATCTCGCCAGGAGGCGCTGCGGAATTTCTGAAACAACCGCCCCGGGAGAACGGGTCGCAATGCCGTGTCGCGGCCATAGAAAGCCGGGAAGAAGCGGCCTTTTTGGCGGCCGCCAAAGAGATTGGTCTTGTGCCGGAGGTTCGAAAAAGGGTAGACGGCCTCAATATCAACGGTGGTGACAAGGTCGACATCGCCCTTTATCAATCGGTCAAACCGGCTCCGGGTTCAGAAAACGGCAATGACGAGCAGCAATAAAAAGGTCTGGCGAATTCTGGCGCGACTGCGCGGGAATGTTAGGCGGGCTGCAATCCTGTTTTATGGGCGAACGGCTCGGGCGTACCACAATCGCGATCCCTTGCCGCCCGGGCAAAGGCCTCAGGATATTCTGGCGGTGCTGCTTCTGACCGTCGGTATTGCAGTGGTGGCTTTCGACGTGCCGACATACCCGTGGCTGAGATCCTTGCCGGGGGAATACCGCTCGGCATTCCGCGCGTTTACTGATCTCGGGAAATCCGACTGGATACTTGGAACGACGGGAGCGGTTTGCCTGATTTTGCTGATGCTTGACGCCGGCCGTCTGGCGTTCCGGCTTCGTATGGCAATAGGCGCCGTCTTCACCTACGCTGCCTTTGTCTTCTACGTGGTTTCCGCAACCGGCCTGCTGGCCATTGCCTTCAAATGGACGCTCGGACGCGCACGCCCGAAGCTCTATGAAGTCGTGGGCCCCGTCCGGTTCGACTTCCTTGCCTTCGATGGAACCTACACCAGTTTCCCTTCCGGGCATTCGACGACGGTTGCCGCGCTTGCGACGGCACTTGCCTTTATCTTTCCCGCCTATCGCTGGTTGATTGTGGTCGGCGCCTTCTGGCTTGCGTTCAGCCGGGTCATGGTCGGCGCGCATTACCCGAGCGATGTCATTGCCGGAACTTTGCTCGGCATGACCTTCACCTTTTTCACGGTTCGGGCGATGGCGCGACGGCGGATCGGATTTCACCTGTCCGCTGCCGGCAAGATACAGCCGAACATGAATGCACTTTCTGCAAAGGCCTGCGTTCGGACGATCTGGCAGGTTGCGCGTGGACAACGCGGAACCGGCCGGGTTCTCCTGGACGCTCAGGATTTTGAAAAAACGGAACGGACGAACTCATGACGCAAAGCTACCTTGAGGGGCAGGCCGCAAACAAAGGCCTTCTCGCTGTCACGGTCGTGGTTCCCGCCAAGGATGAGGCTCAGAACCTGCCGATCCTGCTCGATGAGATCGAGGCAGCGCTCAAGGAGCGCCCGTTTGAAGTCATCGTTATTGACGACGGTTCGTCCGACGGTACGGATATCGTTCTGCAGGACTATGCGGCGACACACGACTGGCTGCGGCCGATCCGCCATGAAAAGTCTTGCGGTCAGAGCAGCGCGGTTCGCACCGGCGTCAAGCATGCCCGCGGCGACGTGGTGGCCACCATCGACGGTGATGGCGAAAACGATCCGGCCTATATTCCGGCTCTGCTCGATGCCCTTGAGGCGGCAGGCCCCTCCGTTGCACTGGCCGCCGGCCAACGTCTGGGCCGCAAGGCCAGCCTGGCCAAGCGTTACGCGTCAAAGTTTGCCAACAAGCTCCGGGGTGCCATCCTGAAGGACAACACGCGCGACAGCGGCTGCGGCTTGAAGGCGCTGCGCCGGGAAGTGTTCCTGCAGTTGCCCTATTTCGACAGCTGGCACCGTTTCCTGCCTGCCTTGGTGATCCGCGAGGGCTACGGTGTGACGCATATCGACGTACAGGACCGTCAGCGCCGCCACGGAACCTCCAAATACGGCATTTTCGACCGGGCGCTCGTGGGCGTACTGGATCTTTTCGGAGTGTGGTGGCTGCGCCGGCGCCGCAAGAAAATTCCTGAAGTC
>NZ_JBNKYW010000250.1:0-7048 GCF_050301095.1 Roseibium sp. | reverse complement strand
AGATCTCGCCGCCTGTCAGGACAAAGCCAAGAGGACGTCCTTGACCGTGTGTTCGGGCGTGGATTTTCGTCGCAAATCCGCCGGGTGATCGACCAAAAGCCCCCTTATGTGTCCCCCTTGAGCGCCTGCCGCCTGACTGTGGCCGCGGACCATGGTGCTGTCGATCATGTGTTGCCAGTCATCGGTAAGCCCGAGGTCCACCAGCGTTTCCAGCAGCTTGTCCCAAACGCCTTCCTCCGCCCACCTGCGAAACCGGACATAGACCGAGTTCCATTTCCCGTAACGTTCATGCATGTTTTGCCAAGGGCAGCCAACGCACAGGACATGCAACATGCCGTTCAAATAACGACGATTATCCTGAGCTGGGCGGGACTTTCAGCCTCGCTCCGAAGAAGGTCGCGATAAGACACCGAGTGCCGCAGATAGAAAAAGACTGCGTAAAAAATGACTTCCTTCGGATAGTGCGCGCCTTTAAAGGAAACTGCCATCTCAACTGCCTTCGTCAATTGCCACGCCGCTCGCCGATCTCGGCACAACGAAGTCACCAAATATTTGCGACAAAACCCAGTCTGAAATGTCGCCACGAACATTTCCGTTGCTGAATTGACCACCGGTTTTAAAGTGAAATGGTAAGAGGTTCCCTTTTCCTTCCGGCCGGAGAACTAGGGCCGCGCACCGATTTTTCACAGCTGAAACAGCCTGTGCTTCTTCAGAAGGTCGATCAACACCTCGCGGGCGTGCTGGCGGTGGGTGCGGTGGCGTTCGCGGGCGCGGGAAGCATCGCCCTTGCGGATGGCATCATAGACGGCCCGGTGGTCCTCGTTGGATTTGAGCGGCAACGGGCGGATATAGAGCGTCATGGCGCGGGCGCGGCGGACCTGGTTGGACATCATGGCAACGATCGACTGCACGCGGGAATTGCCGCCGAGGCGCACCAGTTCGTCGTGAAATGCGGCATCGGCTTCCGCCCAGGCTTCCCGGTCCTCCCGTCCAAGTGCTTCCTCCATGGCTTCGATGGCATCCTTGAGGGGTTTTAGCTCTTCGTCGGAATAGCCCGCCACCGCTGCTTCCTCCGCCGCCAGGCTCTCCAGTTCGGTCAAGACCGCGTAGATCTCTTCCATGTCCTTGAGCGACAGGGTCGAAATGCGCACGCCCTTGCGCGGACGCACTTCCAGAAGACCCTGCTGAGCCAGCATCAGGGTCGCTTCGCGCACCGGCGTTCTGGACATTCCGAGCCTGTTGGCCAGCTCGCTTTCCAGATGGTCGGAACCAGCCGCCAGCTCGCCGTCAAAGATCAGCTGTCGGATCCTTTCCATGGCCTGTGTGGTGATCGTTTTGGGTTTCGGCGCCTCAAGCACTTTCAAACTCCCGGATTTTCTGCCCCAAACGATCCGACAGATAGATCGCCCGCTCCATCTCGATGACCTTCAGGTAATCCCGCGCTTCGTTTTCCAACGGCGTCCCGTCCAGGACCCCGTCGACAACGTGGCTTATCAGATTCTTCACGCAGTCGCCGCCAAAGCCCTCCCAGTTCCGTGCGGCCAACAGCAGGGTTTCCTCCCGGTCGCCGAAATGGCGTAGTCGAACGGAGCCGTCCCCCGATAACGTGAGCGTTCCCTTTGTCCCCTCCACCAGGGCTTCACCAAGCGTGGTCCGGCAGTTCTCGGCGGAATGGTCCAACAGACGATTGCCGTCGAACAACGCCCGGACACCACCCGCGTAGTCGAATATGAAGTAGCCGGCATCCTCGCCCTTGATGGCCGGATTGAGCCGGCGCAGGTCGGCATAGACAGCTTCGGGTTCGCCAAGGAGATACCGGAAGGTGTCGATCCAGTGGACCCCGGTCTCATGGATCAGAAGTTCCGGCATTTCCTGAAAATAGGGCTGGCGATCGAGATAGGCCTCCGGCCCCTGCCCGTCCCCGGTCCTGAGCCGGAAGGTGACCTGCAAGAGCTCGCCCAGCAGCTTCTTCTCCAGTGCCTGCCTGATGGCCCGGTACCAGGGCTGGAAACGGAAGTTCTCGTGAATCACGATCCTGACGCACGCGGCCTCGGCGAGCGTGGTGGCATGTTCGGCCTCTTCCAGCGACGTGCAGAAGGGCTTCTGGCAGATGATCGTCTTTACGCCATTGTCGATTGCCTGCCTGATGGCATCGAAATGAGTTGGCGGCGGCGTGATGATGTCGAGCAGATCCGGTTTTGCCATTTTCAGCATTGAGGCGAGATCGCTGAAGGCTGTCAGGCCTGTCGCCTTTGCCTTTTCCCGGTCCCGGTCGCAGGCCCCGACAAGGCGAATACGCGGAATCCGGCGCCAGGCCTCATAGTGGAACTGCGCGAAATACCCTGCCCCGAGACAGGCAACCCGCAAGGCTTTCGGGCCTTCATACATTTTTTTCTTCCTCCTGCCGCCCCTTCAAAAGCACCCGATCCGCCTGCGGCATCAGCGCCTTGAGGGGCCGCTTCCGACTGCTCTGACCTTGATAAACGAGCTCAATGCCGTTGACAAGGGATT
Organism: Roseibium sp.; assembly: GCF_050301095.1. GTDB lineage: Bacteria > Pseudomonadota > Alphaproteobacteria > Rhizobiales > Stappiaceae > Roseibium. The sequence goes on along the minus strand of NZ_JBNKYW010000250.1, from coordinate 4,537 downwards.
GAACTACGTATACGCAATCGAATGTGTAAATCAATACGGCCTTGTTGCGGCCGTGGGAGGAGACCGAAATGCTTGATAGGAAAAACCTGAGCCGTCTGATGCTGAGCGCGGCCGTTCTGGCTGCCGGCATGAGCAGCGCCTGGGCCGTGGAAACCCTGCGGTTCAGCCATACGGACAACCCAGGCGGATCGCGCCAGGCCGCGGCAGAACTCTTTGCGGAGAAGGTGGCCGAATACACGGACGGCCGCTACGAAGTGCAGATCTTCCCGTCCGGACAGCTCGCCAACGATCCGAAAGCCATCGAACTCCTTCAGCTCGGCGGCATCGATTTCACCGTGTCGGCGACCGGCAGCTACGCGACGCATCTGTCGTCTCTGAACCTGACCGCCATGCCGTTCCTGGTCGACAGCTATGAGCAGGGCTGGGAGCTTTACGACAATTCAGAATGGCTGCAGGGCGAATTCGCCAAGCTTCCGGAAAAGGGCTTCCGGGTTCTGAGCACCTGGGAAGCCGGTTTCCGCAGCTTCACCACCAATGAGCCGCTGACGTCGCCGGAAGATGCCAAGTCGATGAAAATGCGCGTCTTTCCGAACGACATGATCCGCTGGTCGATGGAGGCAATCGGCTTCCAGACGGTCGTCATGCCGATTACCGACGTTTATCTCTCGATCCAGCAGGGCATCGTCAACGGCCAGGAAAACCCGGTCGACACGATCAATTCGCTGCGTTTCTACGAGGTCGCTCCGAACATCACCCTGACCCGTCACGTCTACAGCCCGTTGCCGCTGACGATCGCGGAAAAGACCTGGCAATCCTTCTCCGAGGAAGACAGGCAGGCCATCCAGAAAGCGGCCGCTGAATCGGCGGCCTTCAGCCGCGATCTGGTCAAGAACTCCGTCAACAGCCAGCTCGCCGAGATGGAAGAAAAGGGCGCCAAGGTCAGCGTGCCGGAGATCGGACCGTTCCGCGAGGCCGTTCAGTCGGTATACGCCAAGGCAAAGGATGTTTATGGCGCGGACGCGGTGGACAAGATCCTCTCCGATGCGGCAGCCATCCGCGAGAAACTCCCGGCCCAGAACTGATTTTCCGATTTGGGCAAACTTGGCCGGAACCCGGACCTGAATTCCTCGGGTTCCGGCCCCTTTCCTGAACAAAGAGAAGACCCTTGGATTATCGAGATCACTATCCGGCTGTGCTGCGCGGGCTCAGCCATCTGGTCGACATTTGCCTGGCGCTTGGCGGATTTGCGATCGTCACCCTGGTGTTCTGCAACGCTTCTTTAAGAGGTTTTGCCGGTTTCGATCTGGCCTGGTCGCTGGAAGTCACCAGTTTCCTGCTGCTGTGGAGCACCTTTACCGGCTGTGCCGCGGCCGTCGCGCGCGGAGCGCATATGCGGGTAACCGAGATTGTCGAGACGCTGGTTCCGGTCGCCGGACAGCGCGCGCTCTCCATCGCCATCGACCTGATCATCGCCGTTCTGCTGATCGGCCTGATCGTCACCGGGTACAACATCTCGGTTCACACATGGGCGCAGAAGACCACGGTGCTCTACTGGCCCGTCGGCCTGCTTTACGCCTCCATGCCGGTCGGCATGGCCCTAACCCTGATTTTTCACCTCTACAATATGGTGTTCGACATCAGGAACCCGGTTGTTCCACATGCGACCCACAGTGACGGCGGCGAGGCCCTGCTATGATCCTGCTCTTTGTTGTCGCGGTTTTCCTGACCTCCGTCTTTATCGGCATCCCCCTGGTCTGGGCGATCCTGATCACCGCCGTTCTGCCGATCATTGTCTTCGATCTCGGATACCCTTTGCAGGCACTGTTCCTGAATTTCATCGGCGGGGTGGAACCGAACCACTTCCTGGCGATCCCGCTCTTCATCGTGGCCGGTGAAATGATGAGCCGAGGCGGCGTCGGCCTGCGGATCATCGGCTTTGCCCGCGCCGCCTTCGGTTTCATGGCCGGCGGTCTCGGCATGGTCGTCGTCGGCGCCTCGATGATCTTCGGCGGCATCTCAGGTTCGGCTATCGCGGATTCAGCCGCCATCGGCTCCGTGATGATCAAGAACATGTCCCGGGAAGGCTACAACACCGCTTTCGCGGCCGGCCTTGTGGCGGCCGCCGGAACCATCGGCATCATCATTCCGCCGTCGATCCCGATGCTGATCTACGGATTTGTCGGAAACGTCTCGGTCGCCGATCTCTTCCTCGGCGGCATGGTCCCCGGCATCCTGTTCGGCGCGCTGTTCATGGCGGTCTGCTACTACGTCGGCAAAACGACCAAATGCGATCCGGGCGGACGGACGACCTCCCTGAAGGAGTTGACCTCCTCTTTCATAGGCACCGCCCCTGCCCTCTTCATGCCGATCCTGATCCTCGGCGGCATCTTCACCGGCTGGGTCACACCCACCGAAGCTGCCGCTCTGGCGGTTGTCTACGGACTGTTCGTGACCACGGTGGTCTATCGCGATTTCCGTCTGCGGGATCTGCCCCGGCTGCTAATCGACAGCTTCGTGACCAGTTCGGTGGTGATGGTCGTCATCGGCGCCACCACGGTGCTCGGCTGGCTGATCACCCTGGAACAGATGCCGCAGATCCTGGTCGGCTTCGTGCAGGACTATTCGAGCGGTCCCTGGATGTTCCTGCTGCTGGTCAACGTCGTGCTGCTGATCCTCGGTCTCGTTCTCGACCCGGTTCCGGCGATCCTGCTGACGGCTCCGCTGTTTTTACCGACGGCTCAGGCCTTCGGGGTCGACCCGGTGCACCTCGGTGTGATCATGACCTGCAACGTGGCGGTGGGCCTCTTCACACCACCGGTCGGAGCCACGCTTTACGTCGCGAGCCGGATTTCAGGTGTCGGGGTGCTCTCGATCGCCCGCAACATGGCGCCGCTCTACCTAGCAGCCATTGCCGCGCTTCTCGCGGTCACCTACCTGCCGGTGGTTTCCATGGGTATGGTGCATCTGTTCCGCTGAGGGAGATAAGAAGAATGTTCGCAGTCACCGTATTGTTCCGGATCAGGGAGGGGCAGATGCAGGCTTTCATGCCCCTCATGATCGACAACGCGCAAACGTCCCTGAAAGAGGAGCCAGGTTGCAGCCGGTTTGACGTGTGCACTGATCCGGCACGGCCGGGCGAGGTCTTTCTCTATGAAATCTACGACACCGGCGACGCGTTCAAGACCCATCTTGAAACAACGCACTTCAAGACCTTCGACACCCAGGTTGCCGGTATGATTGCCGAAAAGACTGTCCAGACCTACGCACAGGTGGCCGCATGACCCCCTGGGAAATCTTTGCAGTCAAATACGCGGACCGTAACAGCCGGACCCGCGCTGACAGCTTCATATTCGATGACAATCACGATCAGCCGCACCCCATGGACTATTTCATCTGGGTGCTGCGCCGTGGTGACGAGATCCTGTTGGTCGACACCGGATATGACGCAGAAGAAGGCGAGCGCAGAGGCCGCCCGGTCCGGATGAACCCGGCGGAGGCCCTCGCTCCGCTTGGTATTTCTCCCGACGACGTCACGACAATCATCGTCACCCATCTGCACTATGATCATGCAGGCGGGTTGAAGCACTTCCCGAATGCCACGATCCATCTTCAGGCAGCCGAAATGGCCTTTGTCACCGGCCCCTGCATGTGTCATGCGGCTCTGAAAGCCCCCTTCACGGCCGACCACGTCTGCGAAGCCGTCAAGCGGCTCTATTCGGGACGGGTGATTTTCCACGAGGGCGACGGCGAGGTCCGCGAAGGGGTTACGGTGCACCGCATCGGCGGACACAGCCGCGGCCTACAGGCGGTCCGCGTGCTCACCGATTGCGGCTGGATGTGCCTGGCGTCGGATGCAGCCCATTTCTACGAGAATTTTCTGGAAGAAAAGCCGTTTCCGATCGTCGTCGATCTCGAGGACATGCTGACCGGCTTTCAGACCATCCGGAAGCTGGCAAGTTCGGCCGATCTCGTCATTCCCGGCCACGATCCGCTGGTGCGCCAGCTCTTTCCGGTTCACGGACCGGACCACATCATCCGTCTGGACCAAGGCCCCCTGAAAGGAGTTCGCACATGAAACTCGGCGTGATCGCGGATGATTTCACCGGCGCCTCCGACATTGCGCTCATGTTGGCGGAAGGCGGCATGCCGACGACGCAATACGTCGGCGTGCCGGGGAAGCCGGCGGATCCCGGCGTCGCGGCCGGTGTCGTCAGCCTCAAATCCCGGACGGCCCCCGTCCGTGAGGCGGTCCGGTCCTCACTGGAGGCGTGCGACTGGCTGCTGGAGCAGGGATGCGATCAGATCGTCTTCAAGGTCTGCTCCACCTTCGACAGTACCAAAGAGGGCAATATCGGGTCCGTCGCCGAAGCGCTTGCAGGCAAACTCGGCGAGACTTCCGTGCTGGTCTGCCCGGCGTTCCCGGAAGCCGGCCGCACAGTCTACGAGGGACATCTGTTCGTTCAGGACAGGCTTCTCAGCGAAAGTGGCATGCAGAACCATCCGCTGACACCGATGACCGACCCGGATCTGCGGCGTG
>NZ_JBNKYW010000249.1:0-5764 GCF_050301095.1 Roseibium sp. | reverse complement strand
TGCAGATCGTCGGGACTGGCCTGGACAGCGTCGGTCTTTCCGGAGCCGTCGAGGCGTCGGGCGGTGCTGCCAATGCCTTCGGAGCAGCAATCGACATCAGTCCAGCTGAGGATGTGGATGGTGCCGTCGCTGTTGCTTCGGCAGGCACGGCGCTGGAGGACGGTCTTGCCGTTTACAGCCATATCGACAGCCTGAAGGTGGAACCGGCCTTCGCGGTTGCCCGCGTGGGCGGCGGCGGCGGATCGGCTGCCAAGGTGCCGGCCCGTTTCGAGGCGGTCGGTTACTGGAACGGCCCGGACGGCCAGCCCGGAACGGAGGACGATATCCGCATCGGCGTCGTGCCCGCATCCTGGTCGGTCGCCCCGTTCAACGAGGAAGCGGAGCAGCTGAAGGATGCCGAATATGCCGGCAAGATGAACGAGAGCCTTGGCATTTTCGTACCGGCGGTCGCCGGTCCGAACCCCGAGCGTCCCTTCTCCACCAACAATGCGGGCAATCTGAAGGTGCTGGCGACAAGCGGCGAGGCGACCGGAGAAGGTCAGCTCATCGTCACGGTCCAGCGCTGGAACGATCCGCCGATCCGCTGAGAAGGAGCAAGACCATGGGATATCTCTTTTTTCAGCCGCAGAACGCGCACAGGGTCGAGGTCGACGGACGGCATCTTCTGTTTCATGTGCCGACGACGTCGCTCTTCGAAATCGACCGGCTCGACAATGATGTGATCGACCTCTTCCGAGACCGGTCGAAAGTGTCGGAAGCCGATGTGCGGGAACGCTTCGGGGGGCGGGTCGATCCCGAACTCGTCACCGAGCGGATCCGCTCCCTGCTCGATCTCGACATCATCACCGACGGCCGCCCGCCGAGGGCGGAGCGGCCGCCGATCCATATCGAGAACTTTCCGCTGACGACGATCGTTCTCAACGTCAACACGGGCTGCAATCTATCCTGCACCTATTGTTACAAGGAGGATCTCGACACGCCGTCCAAGGGCCGGCGCATGGCGTTCGAAACGGCCAAGCGCTCGATCGAGCTGCTCCTTGCCGAAAGTCCCGACCGGGACAGCTACAACGTGGTGTTTTTCGGCGGGGAACCCTTGAGCAATCTTGCGCTCATCCGCGAAGTCGTCGCCTATGCCGAAGACCGGTTCGCCAGCCTCGGCAAGCGGGTGGACTTCACGCTCACCACCAATGCGACACTGCTCACCGAGGAGATCGTCGATTGGCTGAACGCCCACCGTTTCGGTCTGACCGTGTCGATGGACGGCCCCAAGGCGCTTCATGACAAGAACCGAAAGACCATCGGCGGCAAGGGCACCTACGATGTCGTGGCGTCCAAGACCCGGATGCTGCTGGAGCGCTACAGCTCCCGTCCGGTCGGCGGGCGGGTAACCCTGACCCACGGTGTGACTGCCGTCTATGACATCTGGGATCACCTGAAGAATGAAATCGGCTTTCACGAGGTCGGTTTCTCGCCGGTGACTTCCGGGCCGTTTGCGCCGTTCAACCTGACCGGTGACGAGCTGGTGACCGTCTTCGAGGAGATGAAGCGGCTTGGACGGCATTATCGCGACGAGGCGCTCAAGGGCCGCAATATCGGCTTTTCGAACATGCACCAGCTGATGACCGATCTCTATGAAGGCCGGTCCAAGGCGCTGCCCTGCGGGGCGGGGCTCGGCATGCTGGCCGTCGATCATGAGGGCGGGCTCAATCTCTGTCACCGGTTCACCGGATCGGACATGGATACCTATGGAACGGTCGAGACGGGCATCGAAAAGCAGAAACTGGCCCGCTTCATCGAGGACCGGGCGGACCGGACCGACAAGGGCTGCTCGACCTGCCGCATCCGCAACATCTGCGCCGGCGGCTGTTACCACGAAAGCTACGCCCATTTCTCCGATCCGATGAAGCCGACCTATCACTATTGCGATCTCATGCGCGACTGGGTCGATTTCGGCATCGGCGTCTATGGCGACCTGATCGCGGGCGCACCGGCATTCTTTTCAGATCACATCATGCCTCGGAGGGCATTCGGAAAATGAGACACCTGAAACCCCTGAACCAGAAGGCCGATCGGGTCGTCAAGGCGGTCGACACCGACAAGATGGACGAAGTCCGGGCCATGCAAACCGTCGTGGCCGGCTGCACTTCGACCCTCGACCCGGGCTGGGAAGTGGACCCCTTCGGGGGCGTCGCCGCGCTCTGCCAGCCGATGGAGGCGGACCTCTACGGCTGTTCCGATCCATGCTGGTGGCCGGCCCAGGTGCCGGACACGATCAATTCCCACAAGGACTGGGGTGCCGATGCCGACAACGCCGCAAAGGACTGGCGCTCGCTCGGGACCGTTTTCCCGTCGGACAGCGAAACCTGAACGGCGCGTGCCAAAAAGACTGAGGAGACATCCAATGCGAAACCTTATCGCAGCAACCACGGCCGCGCTCTGCATCGGGCTCGCCGCGCTGCCCGCGCAGGCCAGGGACCTGATCGTCACGGTCGCCAAACCGGACAGGCTTTATGTGGTCGATGCCAAGGCCCGGTCAGTCGAAACCGACTGCAAGCTCGATTTCAACCTCATACCCGGCGTGATCGTCATGTCGCCGGACAACACCATCGCCTATATTCTCGGCAACCGCTGGGAGGACGTCTTCGGTGTGGAACTGGCGACGTGCAAGACGGTGTTCTCAGCTCATCAATCCGAAGGCGATATCCGGCGCAAGACCATCGCTTCTCTGGCCGTTTCCAAGGATGGCAAGGAGCTCTACACCATCCGCAACCCGGTCCGTATCCTGGCCGACCGCTATGAAGTGCTGGAGCCGGAACTGGCGGTTTATGACACCAGCGCCGGGCAGAATGCTGCGCCTGTGCGCACCTTTCCGGCCCCCCGCCGCATGACGGTGATGGCGACGGACCGGAAAGGCACGCTCTACGCGGCGGGCCACGAGATCTATGCCATCGATCCGAAAACAGGCGAGTTCTCTGTCAAGATCAAGAATGCCTCCTGGGACAGGCCGACTTATTCTCCGCCGGACGTTCTGGCCTTCTGGCCGATCGGCAGCCAGGCGGACGAGTTCATGTTGCTCTATTCGGCGGCGAAATTCACGGACGAAACCCAGAGCGAACTTGCCGACTTCGTCTGGGGCTATGAGGCGGTCGATCTCACCACGGGAGAGAGCTCGATCGAGGACTTCGCCAGTTTCGAAGTGATCATGTTCTCCGCGGTGCGCGATCCGAACGACAAGACCAAGCTCTACGGGGTCTATACCCAACTCTCCAAGCATGATCTTGCCACCAAGGAACTGATCAAGCGGGTCGACCTGCCGCACACCTACTACTGCATCAACATCTCTTCCGACGGCAAGGAGATCTATGTCGGCGGCACCAACGACGACATCGGCATCTATGACGCCGACACACTGGAGCGTATCGGCGAGGTCTGGCTGCCGTCCGGCGGCGACATGGCCGCAGGCACGCTGCATGTGATCAGCACAGGAAGCTAGGCCGTACGCCATCACCGCAGCTGTCATCCCCGCAAAAGCGGGGATGACAATGGGGGAGCAGCGCACCAGGAAAGCAATCGGGTAGATGAAACAGACGGTGTCATTGACGGGAGCTGCAAAAGCGGGGACGGCAGGAGCAGGGCCTTCCCCGCTGCGCAGCCTCTTCAACCGCCTTTTCGGTGCCCGTGAAGCGGGCTGGCTGATGCCGTTGGTTGCACCCTATCGCGGGCCATTGACGGCGCTCTTTGCCCTGTCACTGGTTTCCGCCGGGACAGCCCTCATCCCTCCCTATCTCACCAAGCTGGTGATCGACCGCGGGTTGATGGCCGGCGACAAGCAGGCGCTGATCGGGTTCAGCATTGCCCTTTTCGCGGTTGGACTGGCCGCCCTTGCGCTTGGCAGCGTCAATTCCCTGTTTCACCTGCGGTTTTCGGCGAGACTGCTCGCGGACTTGCGCCGCGCTGCCGTCGGCCGGATCCTCGCGCAATCGCCCCGCTGGCAGGCCCGGCAGAAGACCGGCGAGCTGATGAGCCGTCTTGATGGCGATGCCGGTGAGGTGCAGCAGTTCACCTTTGCCGCTCTCGTCAACGGTGGCGGCAGTCTCCTGCGGCTCATCGGCGGGCTGGTCATGCTGTTCGTGCTGGCACCCAAACTTGCGCTTCTTGCCGTGGCGCTCGCGCCGGTGGAGCTTGTCTTCTTTGCCAGGGCCCGGCCGGTCACTCATGCCAGGGCACGGGACGTCCGGCAGGCGCGCGGGCAGCTTGCCTCCGGCCTTGCCGAGACCATTACCGGCCTCGGCGCGCTCCGGGCGCTCAATGCCACTCAGGCGGCCAGAGCGCAGATCGAAAAGCGGCAACAGGGCCTCATCTCCGCGCTGATGTCGGCGCAAATGTGGAACGAAATCACCCGTTCGGTACCTATGGTGCTGACCGCACTCCTGCGCGGTGCGGTCTTTCTGGTCGGCGGTCTTGCCGTCATCGACGGCACGATGCCGCTTGGGTCGCTGATCGCCTTCACCGCCTATCTCGGCTTTCTGATCGGGCCGATGCAGTCGCTGATTTCACTCTGGCACGGGCAGGCGCGCATGAAAGCGGCGCTCGACAGGCTCGACGCGATCATGAGTGCGACGCCGGATGTCCGTGACCCCGCCGTGCCCCGGAAACTCGGTGAAGGAGGAGGCGAGCTTGTCCTGACCGGCGTTGCCTATTCCCCGGACGCGGGCGCTCCTCTCTTTGAAGAAGTGAGCGTGACCATCGCCGCCGGCCAGAAGGTCAGGTTGACTGGACCGTCGGGGATTGGAAAATCCTCTCTTCTGTGCCTGCTGCAGCGCCATGACGATCCGAAGACGGGTGTCGTTCTTCTGGATGGTGTCGACCTGCGCCACCTGGCGCTTGAAGACCTGCGCCGTGTCGTGACGCTGGTTCCGCAAAAAGGGCATGTTTTCTCCGGAACCGTCGCCGACAATCTGCGTCTTGGCCAACCAACGGCCAGCGATGCGGAGATGCTCGGGGTTTTGCAGCTCGTCGAGCTGGACGGCCGGGTTGAAAAGGAAGGTCTCGGCACAAGGCTGGGAGAGGGCGGGCTTGACCTGTCCGGAGGCGAACGCCAGCGCCTGTGCCTCGCCCGGGCGCTCCTGCAGCCGTTCAGGGTCCTTGTTCTGGACGAATGCCTGTCTGAAGTGGATGCAGACCGGGTCAGCCGGATCATGGCGGCCATCGATGCCCGTTTCGGTCATTGCACCAGGGTGATCGTGACCCACGGCGAGGCCGGGCGCTATGGGGATTTCGACGCTGAAATCGACCTCGACCGGTTGGCATCCGGAAAAGGGCAGGGGACATGATCCGGATCGGTCTGATCGACGGCGCCTTGCCGCCTGACTGGCCAGAACTTTCCGGTCAGTTCTGGTGCTGCGAGCCGGACGGGCTTCCACTTGCACAGGAGCATGCGATTGCCATGGCGCGGACGTTTGAGGCCTGTGCCGGTCAGTTTGCCCTCGTGAACGCCGTGGTTTTCCCCGGCAGGCTTTCGGCTTCGCTCGACGACGTCTGTACTGCGCTGGACCGGCTTGTACAGGACCCGCCGGACATCGTGCTTTGCTCGTTTGGCATCGCCCGGTCTTCGGTTGAACTGTCTGTTGCGACCGAGCGGCTTTTGCAGGCCGGGAGCCTCGTGGTCGCCTCGGCTCCCGCGCGAGGTGATCCGGTTTATCCGGCGGCCTTTGATGGTGTCGTTTCGGTGCAGGGGGATGCGCGCTGCATGCCGGGTGAATTG
>NZ_JBNKYW010000248.1:0-22485 GCF_050301095.1 Roseibium sp. | reverse complement strand
GCGACGACTTCCTGGCTGCGTCCGTGAACGATGTGAACGGGTTCAATCTCGGCGACACAAACCACGACGGCATTTTGAACCCCGACGAGACCTGGCTCTACACGTCCGAGGGCGTTGCGGACCACCAGGTGAGTGAAGGGTTCTACGTCAATGAAGGCATGGTAACTGCCCAGGGCTCCATTTCCGGTGAAACGGTCTCCGATACCGATCTCAATAATCTCAACGGTCAGACAACCGGGGAGGGGCTGACACCTGGCTTCTGGAAGAACAATGCAATCGTATGGGACGCGGCCGCCTGGCCGCGCGCGAACGACGGTACCCTGATCTACAATCCGGGCGATCCGCTGAGCTCCATCTTCAGCGGGCTCGAGGCCTACGGGCTCGAAGACGTCTCGCTCGTCGACGCCCTCGGGCTCAATGGCGGTGGCATCAACGCCTTGATGCGCCATTCCGTGGCGGCGTTGCTGAATGCCACGCACGGCACGGTCGCCTATCCGATGACGGCATCGCAGGTCATCGAGGCGACGCAGATCGCAATCGACAGTGGAAACGCTAAACAAATCAACACATTGAAAAACCAGTGGGATGATTACAACAACTACGGCGCCGACCTCGATCAACATGGAAACACGTCCACCTGGAGCGCTTTGACCCTTGATGCGTCCGGTTCGATCGCGAACGAGAATGTCACCGAGATCAGCGAAGCAGATCTGCAGGCAAGCCTTTCAGCCGCGCTGTCGTACTGGGGCCTGGCCGATGATTTCGATATCAACGTCAAGGTGACGGATCTGGAAAGCGGCGGGCTCGGACTGGCGTCCGGCAATACGATCCTTCTTGATCGGAATGCCGCCGGCCAGGGCTGGTTCGTCGATGAAACGCCTCACCTCAACGAGGAATTCGAGAACACCGATGCTGGCCTTGTGGCATCCGGATTGCGTGCCGCGGCACAGGGTGTCGACCTCCTGAGCGTTCTGGTTCATGAAATCGGCCACCTGGTCGGCTTCGGGCACGACAGCTCGGAAGACAGCGTGATGCAGGAAACGATGGCGGCAGGAGAGCGCAGGCTGCCAGACGCTTCCCTGTCATCCCTCGAAACCGATGAACAGGAGCAGTCTGCGGGTACTGCGCAGGGCCTGGTCTTCGTGGAGCAGTTTGGAGAATTTGTCGGATTTGACGCACTGGCAAAATTCGGTGTTACAGTTGACGGATTGAACAAACTTCAAAGCGGAAATCCGTCGATGTTGGCTGACATGGAACTCCTGACTCTCCCGCCGGCCGGTAACAGGACTGCGTCCGACCATCATGCCGACGGCGGCAATGAAGGAAACAATCGCATCAACTGGACGGCCCTGGAGGGCAACAAAGACACGTCGCGTGGAGCGACGATCCAGCGGAGGTCATGACACTGGGGCCTCAGACGCATCAAACTGCTGACGAGGGAAATCTTTCCTATCTGGAACAAACCCTCTGGAAAGCCCTGTCTTCTGAAACCGATTCCAAGAGCCGCCTGTTCGCGATGCTCGCGCTTATGGCTGAACGGATCGGGCAGGTCACTGCCGCCGTGGTGGTTCTCAAGGAGGCGGGGCAGAACGAATTTGCGCCGGTGGCGGTCTGGCCTCAGGGTATTGCGCTTCCGGAGGAGTTGACATCAGCCGCCCAGAAAAGCCTGGACGGAAATCAGGGCTTGGTTCTGCCGCGTTCCGGCACGCCGGAGCGCTTTGCGGAGCTGTCCTGTCCGGTCACTCTCAACGGCACGCTCGCAGGTGTAATCGCGATCACCGTTTCGGAGGCGGATTCCGAAAGGCTGAAGCGCGCATTCAGGGAGGTTCAGTGGGCGGTTCCCTGGGTGCGTGAAGCTCTCCTGCAGGCGGAGCTGTCCCTGTCCCGGGAGCAGAACACGCGGACAAACACCGCGCTGAAGCTGTTCGCAGCGACGCTTTCCGAGCGGCGGTTCCGTGCGGCATGCTTGTCGTTCGTGTCGGATCTGGCGGCCCGGTTCGATTGCGAACGCGTAAGCCTCGGATTTTCCGGCCGCCGTCACGTGAAGGTGACGGTAATTTCCAAAACAGCACGGTTTTCCAAGGAAATGAATCTGGTCCGCATGATCGGTTCTGCCATGGACGAGGCGCTGGATCAGCGGGCGATGATCGTTTTCCCGGCCGATCCGGACGACGCTGTTGCCACGCGCGCGCATCAGGAACTGGCCAGTGCTCACAAGGCCAGGTCCATTCTCACGCTTCCGCTTTTCGTGGCGGACAGGTTCATCGGTGCGCTGACGCTTGAGCGCAGCACCGAAGACCGGCCATTCACGAAATCGGAAATCGAGACGCTTGATTATGTTTCCACATGTGTTGCGCCCATCCTGCAGGAAAAACGGGAGAACGACCGGCTGATCATCGTCAAGCTCTGGGAAAGCCTGACGAACCTTGCAAGATCGATTGTAGGTCCGAGGTATTTCGGACGAAAACTGGGATTGCTGGCAGCATTGCTTGTGGTGGTTTTCCTGTCCTTTGCAAGGACCGAGTACCGGGTTACTGCTGACGCGAGACTGGAAGGAACCATTCAGCGCGTCGTCGCAGCGCCATTCGACGGCTTTATCGGCAAAGTCGAGGTGCGCCCCGGCGATACCGTCGAGGCGGGCGAACTGCTTGTGGCGCTGGACGATCGGGACCTCGTGCTGGAACGGCTGAAATGGGCCACCGAACGCGACCGCCAGAAGCAGCTCTACGACAAGGCGCTCAGTGACCGGGACCGCACTGAAATCAAGATAGCCAGGACGAAGATCGATCAGGCCAATGCGCAAATCAAACTTGTCGATGAACAACTTCTAAGAGCGCGACTGAAGGCGCCGTTCGCCGGTCTGGTCATTTCCGGCGACCAGAGCCAGAAAATCGGGGCGGCCGTCAAGAAGGGCGAGACCCTGATGGAAATCGCGCCTCTGGACAGCTACCGCGTGATCCTGGGGGTCAAGGAAACACAGATCGACGACGTTGCGGTGGGGCAAACCGGAAATCTGGTGGTTTCGTCGCTCCCTGACACCACTTTCCCGATGACCGTGCGAAAGATCACGCCCGTTGCCCAGCCGGTCGACGGGGGCATGGCATTCATGGTCGAAGCCGCGCTGGAGGGCAATCAGGACCGGCTCCGGCCGGGGATGGAAGGTGTCGGCAAAATCGACGTGGAAGAGAGGCCGCTGGTCTGGGTCTGGATAAGGCCGGTTCTCGATTGGGGCCGCCTGGCAATCTGGCGCTGGATCAATTAGAGGGCGCCATGGCGAAATCCATGTTTTCATCGTCATGGTACCGGGTGGCTGAACTTGTTCCTCGCCTGCGCAGCCACCTGGAAGTTCATCGGCAGAAGTTTCGGGGTGGCGTCTGGTACGTGATGCAGGATCAGCAGGGCGGTCGTTACCACCGGCTGTCGCCGGCCGGATATCTCATGCTGTGCCTCATGGACGGCCGCCGGACGGTCGATGAAATCTGGAAAATGCTTGGCGACCGGCTGGGACGCGATCAGCCGACACAGGAAGAGTGCATCAGCCTGCTTGCCCAGTTGCATGCCGCGGATCTCCTGTCGGGCAGCGTTCCACCGGATCTGTCGGAACTCGACAAACGGGCAAGAAAAGGTGAATTCACCCATTTCATGATGCATGTCCGCAATCCACTGGCGCTGCGGCTGCCCCTGCTGGATCCGGACCGGTTTCTGCAACACACCATGTGGCTGGTGAAACCCTTGTTCGGGGTCACCGGCTTTCTCCTCTGGCTCGCCTTGCTGGCAACCGGGGTGACGCTGGCAGGCATGAACTGGGCAGCATTGACGGGCGACCTGGCGGATCGGGTGCTGACGGTTCAGAACGCCTTTCTGATCCTTCTCGTCTATCCCTTCATCAAGGCGTTGCACGAACTGGGTCACGCGTATGCCATCAAGCGATGGCAGGGCGAAGTGCACGAAATAGGCCTCATGTTCCTCGTGTTCATGCCGGTTCCCTATGTGGACGGCTCTTCGACCCTTGCGTTTCCGGAAAAGACGCGGCGGGCGATTGTCGGCGGCGCCGGCATCATGGTCGAGCTTGCGCTTGCCGCGGTCGCCATGATCGTCTGGATCAACGTCGAGGAGGGCTGGGTTCGGGCCATCGCTTTCAACACCATGCTTATCGGCGGCGTTTCCACTCTGTTCTTCAACGGAAATCCGCTGCTGCGATTCGATGGCTATTATGTCCTCTGCGACCTTCTGGAAATCCCGAACCTGGGGTCCAGAGCGAACAAGTATTTCCTGTACCTGTTGCAGAAATATGTGCTCGGGCTGCGGGACGTCGAAACGCCGGTGACGGCTGCCGGTGAAAAAGGCTGGTTCTTGCTCTACGCCATCGCTTCTTTCTTCTACCGAATGACGATCATGATCGGGATCGCGCTGTTCATCGCCACCAAGTTTTTCTTCATCGGAATTGCGCTTGCGGTCTGGCCGGTCTTCAGCATGTTGATCCTTCCGGTCGCGAAGGGGCTGCGCTTTCTCCTGACATCTCCGAAATTGCGGCGCAACCGAAGCCGCGCCGTGACCATGACAGCCGGAGGAGTTGCAGCTCTGGCCGGCCTGCTTTTCGTGTTGCCGGTGCCTTACGGCACCATTGTGGAGGGCGTTGTGTGGCTCCCTCCGAATGCAAAGGTCAGGACCCAGACGGACGGCATCATCACGAACATCCTGGTAGAACCGAACGATCATGTCACGGCAGGCACGCCGCTTATCCGCATGACCAACCCGGACCTGCGGACCCAGCTCACGATCCTGGAAGCGCAGCGCGCCGAACTGGACATCAGGCTGACGGCAAGCGCGGTAACCGACCGTGTGCAGGTACAGCTGATCCGTGGCCAGATCCAGAACATAGAGGGCGCCATATCTTCCCTTCGCAAAAGCCTGTCGGATCTGATCATTGTGGCTCCGATCACCGGCCAGTTCGTTTTGCCGGACGCCGACGATCTTGAGGGACGGTATTACGCCAAGGGCGAGGAACTCGGTCTCGTGTCCACGGTCGATGATCCGATTGTGCGGCTTGTTGTCCGGCAGCAGGACGTCGATCTGATCAGATACAACACAAGGGATGTTCAGCTTCGTTTCGCCGGAAACCTGGAAGCCGTTCGTCCGGCCCGTCTGATTGCCGATGCACCTTCGGCGGTGAACCGATTGCCCGATATTGCCCTGAGCGCACAGCACGGAGGCAAAATTCTGACCGATCCTGCCGATGGCTCGGGACTGACACCCTTGCAGGAAGTCTTCCAGTTCGACGTCACATTGGAAGGCGAACAGGTGAGGGTTCCCGCAGGCCTGCGTGCCTACGTCCGCTTCGGACACGGTAACGAACCCGTTGCCTGGCGTATGCTGCGCTCGGCAAGACAACTTTTGTTGGCGACGCTGGATGTCTGACAGCAAGACCATCGCGGTGCCGGGATTGGCGCCCTATCCGGTACGGCACTGGCCCGCCGAAGGCCTGATCGAAAGGCTCGCCATAAGGTTGGCTGGCCGGACGCAGGCGCTCAATCCCCTGCGGTACCGGTCCGGCAGCCTTCGCAGACTGGTCAGGCGCATAAGGCATCGTGAAGCGGATCTGACCAACCTGTCCGACCCGGAATTGCACGAGATGGTTCGCAACCTCCGGCGGGACATCCATATGCAGGAGCGTCTGAGTGCCGGCGAGACCGTCCGCTGTTTCGCGCTCGTGAGTGAAGTGGTTCACCGCAAGCTCGGAATGCGTCTTTATGACGTCCAGCTGTTGGCCGGACTGGAAATGCTGCGCGGACGCCTGGTGGAAGTCCGGACAGGGGAAGGGAAGACACTGATCGCGGCGCTGCCGGCGGTGGCCGTGGCATTGAGCGGCTTTCCCGTTCACGTCGTGACGGTGAACGACTACCTGGCCCGGCGCGATGCGGAATTTCTCGGCCCGGTGTTCGAGTTCTTCGGGTTAAGTGTCGGTGTGGTCAAAGGCGGCATGCAGCCGGATGAACGCCGAAGGGCATATGACTGCGACGTAACCTACTGCACCAACAAGGACCTTGCGTTTGATCACCTGCGAGACCGTCTTGTTCTTGGTGAGGAAGACAATGACATTCGCCTGAAATCCGAGCGTTTCCTGAAGGGAAGCGGGGCTGGACGGGACACCTTGTTGCGCGGGCTGCACTTCGCCATTCTGGACGAGGTCGACAGCGTATTGGTGGATGAAGCGCGGACGCCGCTTATTCTGTCCCGGGAAGTTCGGGACAGCGTGGACAATGCCGACAGGCAAACAGCACTGGATTTTGCCGGAAAGCTTGTCTCAGGCGATGATTTCCTGCTTCTGAAGCGGGAGCGGTTGGCCCAGTTGACCAGGCAGGGCGCCTTGAGGGCCGAGGACGAACTCGGCGAACTGAAGGGCATATGGGCCAATGCGATTGCGCGGGAGGAACTGGTCACACAGGCACTGACGGCGCTGCACTTCTTTCAGCGGAACCATCATTATCTGGTGACGGACGACAAGATCAGGATTATCGACGAGTATACCGGTCGGATCATGGAGGATCGTTTCTGGAGCGCCGGTCTCCATCAGATGATCGAACTGAAGGAGGGCTGCGAGCCGACTGTTCCGCGCGGAACGGTGGCGCGCATGACCTACCAGAGGTTTTTCCGACGCTACTGCCGAATGGCGGGAATGAGCGGCACGATCGACGAAGTGAGACGGGAACTGTGGAACGTCTACAGGCTTCCGGTCCGGAAGATTCCGACCAACCGCCCGCCCAGGGTCAGGACCCGTGCGGCACGCGTCGTCCTGACCGATGAGGAAAAGTGGGAAAAAGTCGCCGGGCGAGTGGCAGAATTCAACGCGACCGGCGCGCCGGTGCTCATAGGGACAAGGTCGGTCGAGGCATCCCGCAGGGCAAGCGCGGCCCTCACGTCAATCGGCATTGCACATGTCGTCCTGAATGCGGAGCAGGACGCGGAAGAAGCAAACATCGTGGCTGCCGCCGGCGAGTGCGGCGCGGTGACCGTTGCGACCAACATGGCCGGACGCGGTACCGATATCAAACTCGGATCCGGCGCGGTGGAAGCGGGCGGATTGCATGTCATCATGACCGAGTATCATGATGCCAGGAGAATAGACCGGCAGCTCGCCGGACGGTGCGGGCGTCAGGGGGACCCCGGTTACTTCGAAACCTGGGTGTCACTGGACGACACGCTGATGACGCTCGACGGGAACCGTCTGCTTGCGGCCCTGGCACGGCGTCTCCTGCCGGTCCTTGGCATGTGGGTCGGACGCCTGGCCTTCCGGCATGCGCAGATGCAGACCGAGAACCTTCACATGCGCATGCGGTATGATCTCCTGAATGCAGACAAGGCCATGGGCGAAAAACTGGCCTTCGCCGGACGGGGGGAATAGGAAGAAAAGATGGTGAAAATGAACGGCCTGGACCGGCAGCTCACGATATTTCTCGGCAGTTTCCTTGCATTGGGCTTGCTGTTGTCGGGCAGCCTGACGGCCCGGGCACAGACATATGACTGTGTTGTCGATCCCTCGCGTGTGGTCAGAGTCAGCAGCGCGATTTCCGGTGTACTTGCCGAAGTGTCGGTGGATCGCGGCGACAGGGTGGAAAAAGGCGATGCAATCGCAAAGCTGGCAGTCGAGGGGCAGGACGTGCTGGTGGAAATCAACCGGCTCAGAGCCGAAAGCACGGCGCAGCTGGATGCTCAGAAGGCTCGCAACGGCGTGTTACGCAAGGAGCTTCAGCGCGCCGAAACGCTGTTCAAGAAAGGCGTCGGAACAGCTCAGAGGCTCGACGAACTCCGGGCGGAACTGGAGATCGGTTTGCGCGAAATCGAACGCCTGACTGTCGAGCAGCAACTGGCAAAACTTGAACTCAAACGGTCCCAGAGGCTGTTGGCGGAACGCTCCATCCTGAGCCCGATATCCGGCGTTGTGACGGAAAGGGTGCTGTCCCCGGGCGAGTTCATCCACGAGCAGACGTACATCGTCACGATCGCAAGTCTCGATCCTCTGATGGTCGAGACATTCCTGCCGGTAAAAATGTATTCCGACATCGTTCCCGGCAGGCAGGCCGAAATCCGGCTTGAAGGGGCAACGCCCGGATCCTACAAGGCGCGTGTGGTCGTCGTCGATCAGGTTTTCGATGCCGCCAGCGGAACCTTCGGCGTCCGGCTGGCATTGCCCAATGCCGACAGCAAATTGCCGGCTGGACAGGTCTGCACGGTCAGCTTTCCCGGTTCCTGACTGGCGGCTCCGGCCATCGCTTCAGCTTTTCGTTCCTGCTCTCGCGGCCAGATCCCTGAAGTTCGCCAACGACATCAGGTGGAAATAGACAAAGGGCAAGAGTCCTTTCTTGCGAAACTCGAGAAAATCCTCATCAGGAAGCGAGTTGAACTTCTCCTCGTCGACCGCCTTGAAATCCGTCACCGAGGTTTTTGACCCGTCCGGCAACGTTACGTCTGCCTGACGCGTCACCAGCACGTCCTTGTCTTTCAACATGGAGCACAAAACGTCTGTCGCTGCGTGCTGCGTCTGGAAGGACGTGCAGAATTCGAGCGCCTTTTTCGTGAAATCGCTGGCTTCGCCGTTTTCGAAGAGCTTGGTCTTGGCATTCTTCGATACGGCATCCGCGGAGGTGTCGACGCACAGGACAAGGCGTGACTTGTCCTGGTTTTCCACGAAGGCGAACGGATACCTTCTGACGTAGGCGGGAATGTATGCCCGTTCCTCCCATTTGCCCTGATCTACAAACAGGTTTTCATCCTTTCGGATGCCCAGAATGGCGACCGGTGACGGTTTTTCAGTTGCCGTGAAAACGATAGGGTATGTTCTCGACGCCAGGGCGAATTCCATGGCGGTGAGAAGTACGGAATTGGCTTGTGCTGCAAACTTGTAGTCTGAACTTGACTTGATACCCAACTTCTCATGCTTGACCGGATCCACAGGTTCCGGCGTTTGATAAAACTGGGGTTGAACACCTGGGTTTGAATCACTTTTCGACATCAATCACCTCGTTTTTTCAATACACAGTTTTTAAGTTATGCCCTTACAAATCAACATAAAACTCTAGGGAAGGAGGAATTCGTATTGCGTCGTTGTTTTCATCTGCCCCTAGGCCATGCATTTGGCCGTCCAAGGAGCGGAAGACCGGCCTGGAAGCATCTGACCTTCAATTGCCCGGCGCTTGATCTGATAAGTTTCCGACAACACCGCCTCTTGCGACACGTTTGCGTTCGTCGGGCCAACCCGCAAGCAGCCAGCTTGGCAGGCTGCCGGTCTGAGGCATCAAGGATTAAAGCGGTATTTGCGGGTGGTCTTGAATTCTGGACTTCTGTGGATCAGGTCAGATCTTGTCCAGGCTACCTGACGGTGGGCATGAGCCAGCAACCTTTGAACACTTGTTCAAAGGTTTGTTTCACAAATTTCAAACCAAGTATCTGAAATGATTGGTCGGGCAGGCCGGATTTGAACCGACGACCCCTTCACCCCCAGTGAAGTGCGCTACCAGGCTGCGCTACTGCCCGAACGGACCCTACCTAGCTTGTTCGTCTGCCGAGCGCAAGCGGCTTGTTGCGGATGGGGAAAAGGTTGTGCCCAGACATCTCAGAAGCGGCGCAACAGAGCCGTTGCCGCAGGAGCGGGGCGGTGGCTGCGTTGCCTTTTCATTTCGATCTTGTCTGTCGCGATCAGCCCCCAGGCAAGACCGTAGAGCATATACATGTGCCGCCAGTGGTCGGTGTCGATGATGGCCGAAAGGATCAGATGCGCGGCAAAGACGGCGAAAACCGCCTGTGTAAAGGCTGTCCAGGGACGAGCCTTGAAAAGGAGGGGGACCAGCGCGCAAAGGGTCCAGAGCGCCAGGGCAACATAGACCGTGCCGCCCAGCCAGCCGTAGGTGGTGAAGCCCTTCAGGTAGACGTTGTGCTCGTCTTCGGGAAAATACTTGTTGAACTCCAGGGCACCGAGGCCGAGGGGATGTTCCATCATCATCTGGAAACCGAGCGAATAGCGCGCAAAACGGCCGAGGCGGGCACCATCATACTCCTGAACCAGCTTGGCACGCTCGGCGAACATTTCGGCGACGGAATCGATCGACAGCGCACCTGCAATGAGGAGAAAGGCGGCGAACAGTCCGGCAAATCCCAGGAGGATCAGCCGTGTGCGCCGGTAAAGCTGCTGCTCCGTCACCAGTGCCAGGAAATAGACCAGAAGAACGGCCGCGAACAGAACGCCCCAGGCACCGCGCGAGAAGCTCAGGAAAACGCCAAGCAAAAGGATTGCCAGCGGCACCAGCAGATGCAGGTTCTTCAGGACCGAGTCGCGCAGCAGCCGTTGGATCAAGAGGACGGTTGGCAGGACCAGAAAGGGGCCAAACACGTTCGGATCCTGAAAGGTGCCGCGTGCCCTGTCATACAGGGTGAAATAGCCGGCTCCCGGAAACAGGTGGAAATATCCCGCAATACCGATTGCGGCCACGAGGACCGCGCTGATGGTGTAGCCGTTCTGAATGATGCGGAACCTTTGCGGATCGTCCGCCAGGATCGCGGCATAAAAGATCGCCGTAACCGCCAGGAAGCTGGAGACCGCGATATACATCATCGCATCCCCCATTTCCCGTGCCATCGGGATTGAGGCGACGCCACCGGCGACATAGAGCATCATGCAGATGATAAGGGGGCCGAACTCCCGACGCAGCTTGAGGCCGCAGGCGAGCCAGACAATCGACAGGAACGCCATGTAGAGTTCGTATGGCGCCGGTTCCTCGATAACGAAACCGGACAGAAACGCGGCCAGCCAGAGGGCGCCCTTTCCGAGGCTTTTGGCCGGAAGACCGGCAGACGGGCGCGCCAGGGGCACGCCGTCATATGAGCCGGTCATCACGCTCAATAGGCGTTCTCCGTGTTGAGCAGGCTGAACGGCGTCAGGAACAGGATCTGCAGATCGAACAGAATCGACCAGTTCTCGATGTAATAGACATCGCATTCGACCCGGTTCTGGATCTTGTCGGGCGTGTCCACTTCACCGCGCCAGCCGTTGATCTGGGCCCAGCCGGTGACACCCGGCTTCACCTTGTGGCGGGCGAAATAACCGTCGACGACGTCGTCCCAGGTCTTGTTGTCCGTATGCGCGTTGACCGCGTGTGGGCGCGGACCGACCAGCGAGAGGCTGCCGGCCAGCACGTTGAACAGTTGCGGCAATTCGTCGATGGATGTCTTTCGGATAAACCGGCCGACTTTCGTCACGCGCGGATCGCCCTTGGTCACCACTTGCTTTGCGTCCGGGTCCGCCATCTCCGTATACATGGAACGGAACTTCAGGACTTCGATGATCTCGTTGTTGAAACCGTAGCGTTTCTGTTTGAAGAGAACCGGGCCCTTGCTTTCCAGCTTGATCGCAATCGCCGTGGCAATCATGACCGGAAACAGCGCTGCGATGGCAAGGGTCGAGAAGACGAGGTCGAAAACACGCTTGGCGACCAGGTCCCAATCGGCAATCGGCTTCTCGACCACGTCGACGAAGGGGACCGTACCGATGAAGGATGCTCCACGGTTGCGGAAGCGGACCTTGTCGGTGTGGGCGGACAGGCGGATGTCGACCGGCAGCACCCACAGTTTCTTCAGAAGTTCCAGAACCCGTTTTTCCGCGCGTAGCGGAATGCAGACGATCAGCATGTCGATACGGGCGAGGCGCGCAAATTCGACAAGGGCGCTGATATTGCCGAGTTTCTGATAGCCGGCGACCACCGGGGGCGAGCGATCATTCGACCGGTCGTCGAAGATGCCGCAGATACGGATGTCGTTGCCGGGCTGGGCCTCCAGTTCGTGGATAAGTTCCTGTGCCGCGGTGCCGCCGCCCACGATGATGGCACGCCGCTCCAGCCGTCCGGATTTCATCCAGCTGCGGGCGAAATGGAGGACAAACATCCGGGTCACGCACAATCCGGTCAGGCCGAAGGCGTACCAGGTGCCGATCCATGCTTGCGGTATGCCGGTCCCGATACCTGTGGCGGACCGGAGGACGGCAAACATGGCAAAGACCAGTGTCCAGCCGGCGGCAACCCGCCCGAGCTGCGACAGTCCCTGGCGCATGACGGAGACCTGGTAAACGTCCGAGGCCTGGAAAAAGGCGAGCGCGAACAGTGTTGCGATGGCGATCACAAAGACATCGGCAAGGCCGAACCCTCCGGTCGTGCCACCCGCGAAAGCGGTCGCGAGCGCCGTACCCGTGATCATGAGGACATCGGCGAGGCGGACAAAACCGGTGAACACCGGAATGGAAACCCCTTTGCCGCCGAGCCCCTGAGCGATTTCAATCGCCTCCGGGGTCAGGGCCGAATTTGCCGCAGGCAGCACTTCCAGGTTTGTCTTGCCGGTGACCCCGTGAACCGTTCGCCGCAACTGCATTTCCAGCCGCTGTTCCAGTCCGGACTTGGGGCCGGAAGTGGCGGCGGGCGGGATTTGCTCGTTATGTTTGAAGGCACGCGTATTCATTATCGGTTGCTCGATCTGGCAAGGACGGCCTGGGCGCGGGGAGCGACGGTCACGCCGTCGGGCAGCGCCGGGGTTTCCTCAGTTGGAACGAGGCCGTGAAGTTCCTGATACAGCGTTGTGATCCGGTCTTTCATGAGGTCTGTCGAGAAGGTCTCGGCGAGGCAACCGCGCAATTCCCGGGCTTCGGCCTCCATCCGGTCGGTTTCGGCGAGCGCCCGTTCCATTGCGACTGTGAGTTTGCCGATATGTCCGGGTTCGATCAGCCGGTGAGCGTAGCGGCCGAAAATTTCCGGAATCCCGCCAACCCGCGTTGCGATCAATGGCCGCTCGGCGGCAACCGTCTCGAGAATGATGTAGGGCATGGCCTCCGCACGGGAGGGCACCACAACATTTCTGGCCAGCTTGAAGGCCTCCCGGGCGGGGAGGGCGCCATGAAACGTGATGGCTTTCTCCAGACCAAATCTGGCGACCATGGTGCGGTAACGCGCTTCATCGGGACCTTCGCCGACGATGTGGGCCCGCGGGGCCGACCCGGTCTTGAGACGGATGTTGTAAAGGGCTTCGATGAAGAGGTCGGGGCCCTTCAGGTCCCTGAGCATGCCGATATAGAGAAAATCCGCGGCATCCGCGCCGGTCTCTACCGGCTGGAACTCGTCTGCGGTCAGACCGTTGTAGACGATCCGCGATTGGGCCCGGGGACGGCCGACCTTGCTCTCATAGGCCGACGCTTCGTAGTCGGAAACGAAAACGAGACCGTCGGTGAGGCGGCCGAGCAGGCGTTCCAGGGAATGATAGATGCGCCCCTCGAACCGGTGCGGGTCATAATGAAGACTCCCGCCGTGCGGACAATAGACGCGCTCCACTTTCTGGCCGGACAGCCTGAGGGCACTTCCGATCAGGCGGGCATAGGCGCCGCCCTTGGCTCCGTGACCGTGCAGAATATCGGGTTTGAGATCCCGGACATGCCGGTAGAGAGACAGGGTTGCCGACAGATCCTTGAACGTCAGCTGACGTTGCATGGGAAAGCGTGCTACGCCAAGCGCCAGTTTCGGCCGCAAATCCTCGATTTGCAGGTTGTCGAAAGTGCTGCCCGTGCTGCTGTCGCAAATAAGTCCGACCTGGTGCCCGTCTGCCGCCTGGGCTGCCGCCAGGTCCCGGATATGACGAAAGATTCCGCCAATAGGCGAACGGACACAATGCACGATCCGCATGGGAGTCGTTGTCATGGTGCAATTTCCCTGTTTTCACCTCCAGATTTCTTGGCGAACCTGTGAGGCCTTGAGGAAGCACCCTAACAAAGGGAGGTGAGTCCACCGTTAATCCGGCGGACCCTTAGAAATAGCGTTCGCGGACGTAAATCGTGTCTCCGGGACGGACAGGGTCCGAAATGGGCACACGGCCGTTTAGAATTTCCCCGTTGATCTGCCGGGTGATGTCGACATCGGCCTGTCGGGCGCGGGAGCTGAAACCGCCTGCCGTGGCGATGGCGTTCTGTACGGTCATGCCGGCAACATAGTTGTATTGGCCTGCATTTTGCACTTCACCCATTACGAATACCGGGCGGTAAGTGTCGACTTCAACGGAGACATCCGGGTCGCGGATATACCCCTTGCGCAATTTGGCCCCGATTTCGGCTGCCAGGCTTTGCTGTGTCTTGCCGCGAGCGGCAACGCTTCCGATCAGAGGAAATGAAATATAGCCTGCTTGGTCAATAACATAAGTGTTCGACAGGTCGTCCTGGCCGAACACGATGATGCGCAGCTTATCGCTCGAGTCCAAGCGGTAAGGCTGTGTCAGCGTCTCGTGAAAGGCTGTCGGCGGCTGCCTGTACCCACTGCACGCAGCAAGGCCCAGGCACAAGCCCAGGACCAGTAGCGCTCTCATTCGCATCAGCGACTCTCCTACAATTCACTGCTAGAATCGCGTGTTATGGTTAATTGAGAGTGAAGAGGTATTTCCAGGTCGCAGGCGGAGAGGCTGACGTGCTTCCACCATGGTTAACGGCCAGGCGCGCGCAAACGCAGGTAATTTAACCGATCGCTTACCCTAATTCGACATAGTTTGTCGGAACTTGGAGATTCTGACAATGAATGCAGAGCGGCAGACGCATCCCGATGACGATATGGCGCTGGACCTTGGCGGTCTGCTGCGCACGATCGGCCGTTCGCTTGCCTGGCTTGTTCCGCTGTCCCTGATCGTTGCCGCCTTGGTTTTTCTCGGGTTGCAGTTCGTTGCACCGAAATACAAGAGCGAAGCCCGGATCATCATTGAAAGCACCGACAACAAGTTTCCCGGTGCTGCCAGAGGTGCGGAGGAGGAAAGGGCGCTTCTGGACAGCGAAGGGGTTGCCAGCCAGGTGCAGCTTCTGAAATCCGCAGATCTTGCCCGCCGGGTGGCTCAGAAACTCAATCTCGCAGCCATATCCGAATTCGGGGCAGATGGCGGCTCGCTGGTCGGAGGCCTGCTGTCGATCGTAGGGCTCGGAAACAATACGGCGGATGCCAACCGCGAACAGCGGGTCCTGGAACACTACTACGAGAACCTGGACGTCTACCGTCTCGAAGGATCGCGGGTCATTGCCGTAAGCTACGAGGCCGAAAGCCCGGTTCTGGCCGCCAAGGTTGCCAACACGATCGTCGACGAATATCTGTCCGTCCAATCCAGCGCCAAGCGGCAGACCACCGAAAGGGCCTCTGCCGCGCTTGAACCGCAGATCGTCGAACTGCGAAAGGAAGTTCAGGCCGCACGCAAGGCCGTGGCCGACTTCCGGGCCAGGGCAGACCTCCTGATCGGGGCCGACAATATTCCGCTGCATCAGCAACAGCTTGCGGATACCAGCAGCGACTATTCCGCCGCGCAGGCCGCAAAGGCGGAAGCCCAGGCCAAAGCCGACCTCATCCGCGAACTGCTCAATTCCGGCGGGTCCCTGGAAACGGCCAGCGATGTCCTGAATTCCACGCTGATCCAGCGTTTGCGGGAACGCCAGGTCGAGATCCAGTCCAATATCGCCGAACTCTCCATTACTCTTCTGCCGAACCATCCGCAGCTCAAGGCGCTTCAATCCCAGCTCAGCGATTACGACAGACAGATCCGCGCGGAAGCCCGCAAGGTGCTCAAGGGCTTGGAGACCGACGCCAAGGTCGCCAGTCAGCGCGCCCTGGCGCTGGAGACGCGGTTGGAAGAGTTAAAGAAAGCGGCAGCCCGCTCCAATGCCGATCAGGCCCGTCTGAGTGAACTGGAACGGGAAGCAAACGCAAAGGCTGCACAACTCGACCAGCTCATGTTGAGCTATCAGGAAGCCGATTCCCGCCTTCGCGCACAGGTCCTGCCGGCAGATGCCCGGATTATTTCAAGGGCTTCGGTCCCTGTCGAACCCTATTCCCCGAAGATTGCTTCCAGCACCATAATCGCGGCGCTCGTGACCTTCATCCTGGGGTGCGCATTCGTGCTGATGCGGGAGTTCCTGAGTGGCAATGCGCTTTACAGAATGAACGCCCCGGCGGCCGGGGACGGCAGAAAATACCACGAGCCGGAATTGGCGGCCCAGGCCGACCGCTCCGTTGGCGACGAGCCTCGCCCCGAAAGCGCGTTCGGCTGGGGGCGGGGATACACCCAGACCGTTGCCAGCTACCGGATGGATACGGATTTCGGAGACAAGACGATCGGGCAGGACGAGGGCGCGCCCGGCCATGCGGAATTGCCGGAAGCCGAGCCGCGTTCGATTGAAAACAGATCGCATCACTTGGCCGCGTCAAAGCTCCGGGAGCCACGCGAGAGTGGTGAGACGCAGCCGGAGCGGAGCGGAGACGACCGCGATGTCGCGCCGGACTGGGTCGGCAGCCTACGGGGCACGACCACGGAAGAACCCAAGCCGGCGCAGGCAGCCGACAGCAGTGAAGAAGTGGTGACGACACGGGCCGAAGATATCGAGGCTGCCGGCCGTATCGTTGTTCTGAGCGTGGATGACGAGATGCTTTCGCACGACCTGGCCTTTGATCTGGTCCGCAAGGCGGCCGTGGCCGGCAAGTCCGCACTTGTTATGGAAGTGTTCCCCGAGCAGGCCGACAAGAAGGCCGCGGAAGGGTTTTCCGATATCGTGGCAGGCCACGCGCCGTTCGCGAAAGTGGTTTACCGGGACGCCGCCTCGAAGGCTCACATCATCGAGGCAGGCCGCTTCGCGATAACCGACGACATGGTCAACTCCGATCGCTTCAAACTGGCGCTCGAGGCCATCAAGTCCACCTATCAGACCGTCGTGGTGGATCTCGGAGCCATCGACGGAACGCTCGCCAGCGCCCGGATGCTCGGTTTTGCCGACAGGGTCCTGATCGCCGCGAGCGCACCCGATCACGGCCATGAGCTTGAAAGCGCGGCCAATCTGCTTGCCCATAACACCGGTGCCAAGGTGGAAGTCGTCATTGCGGGCGGAACGGGACCGCGCCGGAACGGCGACGGGCACGCGGCCTGATCACGCCTTCGGCGGAACCCGGGTCACTATCCCCGCTATTATCCGGCTTTCCATTTTCTGAGACGGCGGACCAGTGGCCAGATCCAGCCGGAGGACCGGATCGCGGTCTTTGTCCTGGAGACGGCTCTTGCAAGCTGTTCCTTCAGGGTCCCCTTCAAGGTAACGGAAACGAAGCTGTCCTTGAGCGGCACGGAATCGGCCCAGGTGGTCTTGTAACGTTCTTCACCAAGGCCGAGGTCGAGTGTGTCAAGCGCCTCGGAGGCGCAGGCCCGGTCAATGATTTCCTTGATCAGAACGAGACCGGGGCTGTTGGGCAGCAAATCGTCATGAGCCACGCTGTTGCTGTAGGCATGAATGGTCCCGTCCCACTCGCTGCACAGGTAAGTCGACCGGATGATACCGTCCACTTCCAGATACCAAATGCTAAGAACTCTGGTGGCATCGCCGCCGTCCTCGGGAGTCCAGCCGAGAAGGCGTTCCAGAAAGTGTCTCGCCGTGGAGCCGGAAAAGGCATTGGGAATGCCCGCCTCGGCTGCTCGCCTGGCGCGTTGCGACAGAAAGGCTTCCAGTCCTCGCCCAATGTCGTCCTGCGTGGTGGCCTTCACGACCCTGTAGCCACCCGCGGCCTGCAAGTGCCGCTGCTTTCGCAGCAGGTTCTTGCGGGAGGACTTGGAGTGCGTATCCCTGAAGAGGACCTCGAAGTCATCGGGGAGGGCTCGGACGAAGATGGGGCTGGGGCTTTTCGTGGCCTTTTCCAGGACCAGCGGATGCGGGCGCCCGTGCCAGGTTTCCGGAACGTTTTGCAAGGCCAGGAGGTCCGCCTTTGTTTCCCGACACAACGCGTTCAGGAAGAAGCGGATTTGCTCTTGGGTTGCCAGGGCATAGAAGTCCTTGTCCCAGATACCAGTGTTCTGGTTGCCGTTCTGGTGGCCGAGGAAGGACAGCGTCCGGATACCGCCGGCGGTTTCGACACCCATGGGCAGAATGACGACCGGACGGCCCCGCGAGCGGCCGATCCCTATGGCTGCCTCGATCCCCTTTGCTTTTCCAAGTGTGGCCTGCCAGGCCGACAGCCATTGCGCAGACTGGTAGGGATTGGTTAAGCCTGCATCCATTAGTTGTTGCCACTCGGGCGCGGCTTCGTTAAGCCTCGAGTAAACGGAAACCTGTATTTCCAACGCTGGGTCCGTCACGCTTCTGTCTTCCGCTTCATCAAAGTGAGCCGGTAGCGTTTCGGAAATTTCGGATAAACCATTTTGAACGAACATGCGGGAAAGTCCGGGAGGCACGCTGGCGGTTCGGATCAAGTCTCGATAGATTTAGCAATAAATATTAAAGAAACCGTGCCTTACTGGCATCTTCTTCAAGAGTAGTTACACAGGCCTATGAGCTTACGTCATCAGACAGTGTCCCGCGCATTCCGGCTTCTGAATGGAAGCGGGCTCGGACGCATGCTGGCTCCGATCACGCAAGGTTGTGGCGCTGTCTTCATGATGCATCATGTCCGTCCCGCGCGGGACGACGCCTTCCAGCCCAACCGGCATCTTGAAATCACTCCGGACTTTCTGCGACTTGCGATTGAGCGTATCCGGGCCAACGGTTATGAAATCATCGCCATGGACGAGGCGGTCGATCTGCTGAAGTCGGGCTATGGCAGCCACCGGTACGCGGTCTTGACCTTCGATGACGGCTACCGGGACAATCTGGAGATTGCCTATCCGATCCTGAAGGAACTCAACGCACCGTTCACCGTCTACATCGCGACAGGGCTCATCGACAGGACCAGCGAGCTTTGGTGGCTGGCGCTGGAGCGTATCATTGCGGAAAACGATGAGGTCGTCTTCACGCGAGCCGGCGAGACCAGCGGCATTCCTTGCCGAAGCATTCAGGAAAAGAACGCCTGTTTCAACAAGCTGGTCGACTACCTGACCCTGGAACTGGGAGAACTGGACCAGCGCACGGTCGTTCGGGCACTCGCCGAGAAATACCGGATCGACATGCGTGCACTGGCGGACGGTCTGGTCATGAATTGGGACGAAGTCCGGCAACTGGCGTCCGATCCGCTGGTCAGCATCGGGGCACATACTCACGAGCATTTCGCCATGGCGCGGCTGGACAAGTCCGCGGCCAGGGCCGACGTCAACAAGGGGCTGCTACGCCTTGAGGAGGAACTGGGCCGGCGGCCCAAGCATTTCGCTTATCCCTATGGCAAGTCTCACGCGGTCAGCCTGCGCGACGCGGACATCATCCGGGAATTCGGCTTTGCCTCGTCGGTGACGACGCTTCCGGGCGTGCTGCAATCGGTCAACGCGCGCGACCCCATGATGCTGCCGCGCGTCTCCCTGAATGGCCGTTTCCAGGATCCGGCCGTTGTCGATGAATATCTGACCGGCGCACCTTTCGCCCTCTACCGCGTGGCCCGTTGGGCTGCGGCCGGGTTCGGTGTCAGGTCCGGTTTTTCCCGCCTTTTTCCATCCACCAGATGATGGCTCCGGCCGGGATCACCCAGATCAGTCCGGCAATCCCGAAATAGGTGAAGCGCACAAGTTCGGACGACTTCTGCAGGGTCATGTCGCCGATCACCATGGCGATGAAGGCATAGACCACGACAAAGACCACCAGTGCGACCATGCCGACAAATTTTCTGAATGAGGGGACCATTACCGATGGTTTCCGTTTTCTTCCGGGGAACTTGTGACAGCGGTCACAGACACTCTTGGCGGGTATCCCCAAAGTAATTCTTAGAACCGAAGATTTCCGGAGCAGCTTATAGCCCGGAACCGGTTTTTGCGGCAAGCGGCGCCGAAGATTTCAAGGGCCGTTTCACCGTTCAAACGACAGCGATTAACAACTCTGACTTGGCACGGGCTGCCACGGCCCCGGGCAGAGCGCAGCCTCAGGCAATTTTATGGCGCTCGACAACTGTTGTTCACTCGATTGGCTCCGCAGTCCGAACCAGGTCACAAATGACAAGGCGTTTGACATGATCAATTCTTCCATCGGAATTACCGGGTCGGTGGGGCGCCGGGGCAGGAATGAAAAGCTCGATGTGGTGGCGGTTCAGACGCGGTTGAACGAACTTATGGGCGCGTCCCGGCCCAATCTTGTTCCCGACGGGATCAGCGGTCCGAAAACCCGTGGAATGATTGCGGACTTTCAGGTCAGCGTCGTCGGCTTCCGGCACCCCGATTACCGCGTGGACCCAGCGGGCCGAACGATTGTTGCAATGAACGATCCGGCCTCGGCGTCGATCTGGCAACGTATGAGCATCCCGGACTTTCCGGACGACCCTGGCCCGTCCGGCGGCGGTTCGTCTGAAAAGCCCAAGGAAGACCCCAAGCCTGCGACCCGGCCGACCATGGTTCCGCGTGCGTTGGTAGACAAGGAAATAGCTGCGACCCGGCCGGGCGGATTCCTGCGATTTGCCGATTCAGCCTCGCCCGGCGGCTTCGCGGTCGTAAAGGCCGGCGAAACCTGGCTTGGTCCGGAAGGCAAGCGCCTGATCATACACGCCATGGAATATGAGACGCGTGAAGGCGGAAAGCTGAAGCCCAACGGGATCGTCACCTATCAGCAGATTACCTCTGACACGGCCACTGCCCGGGAAGGGGTGATCTACCGGCAGAACAGGGAAGGGTTTGTCACCGACATCCTTTATGCCGGTATCGCCCATGCCGGCAAGAAACTGAAGTCGACGCAGGTGATTATCGAAATGGAGATGGAGTTTCTCCTTGCAGTCGCTTCGGCAAATCCGTTCGTGTTCGCCGCGGATGCCAGTCTGAAGGTTGCGGAGTGGACTGCTGCGAACAAGGACAATTTTCCCAAGTGGGCCAAGGCAATCAGCCTGGTTCTGACCGCGCGCAAGACACTGAAGACCTATGCCCCGACCTTGTGGGACAAGATTGTGGACGCGACCTTGTTCGCGGCCTGGAAAGGCACGAAAGCCGCTGTCGTCATGTTCGGGGCAGATGTCGCGCGCAACATTCCCGAGGGGATGGCGGGAGACACCAAGAAGGCTACCAAGCTCGCGGGCTCGATTCTCGGTGCCATCGGCAAGAACGGCTTCAACGCACGCATGACCGCGCTCAAGCTGGTCTGGACAGTTCTTTCGAAGGTCGCTGTAAAGGCACTGACGTCCGTACCCGCGGCCATCAAGATCACGGCGGCGGACAAGAAGAAAGCGGCATTGGATCTTGTCGCCTCGCTGAAGAAGGCGGGTATTGCCCTGTCGGAAGGGGATGCGAAGACCATCGTCGAAGAAGTTGCCAGGAACGCGGATGAAGTCAATGACGCCATCAGGAAACTCAAGGCCGGCTATGACGCCATCCGGTAATTCCTGATTGCCGTCCTTCGTTGCCGGTCCGGTGGCGCCGGACCGGCAGATGCGTTGGAGGTAGGCTGGCCCCTGCGATGCACGGGCGATTTCAACTTTGTGTAGCCGGAAATGCCACAAAGTGTCTCAGGCTTCTTGCCGCCGGGCCGCTATCTCTATATTTCGGCAGGCAAGTTCTCAAACTACGCACGCATTGGGGCCGGCATATGAATGTCATCGCGGACAGCGCCAGGGAAGGCACGGGGCAAATGCTTCCTGCCAGGCGGCACAGGATCCAGCAGAACCGGACCTTGATCCGGTGGTGGCTCTATTTCGTGTGCGCGCTGATCCTGGCGATGGTCGTCGTCGGCGGGGCGACGCGTCTGACCGAATCCGGCCTTTCCATCACCGAGTGGAAACCGATCCACGGGGTCATTCCGCCGCTCAGTGAAGTCGAGTGGGAAGAGGAACTTGAGAAGTACCGGCAGATCCCGGAATACCAGCTGATCAACAAAGGCATGAGCCTTGAGGAATTCAAGTTCATCTTCTGGTGGGAGTGGAGCCACCGGTTGCTCGGCCGCTTTATCGGTTTCGCCTTCTTTATTCCCATGCTCGGCTTCTGGATGGCCGGACGGATCGAACCCTGGCTGAAACCGCGGCTTGCGATCGGTCTCGCCCTTGGCGGCCTGCAAGGGGCCGTCGGCTGGTGGATGGTGGCCTCCGGACTGAAGGACCGCACGGACGTCAGCCAATACAGGCTGGCGGTTCATCTGACACTGGCCTTCATCATCTTCGCCTATCTCTTCTGGATCGCCCGCCGGCTTGCGCCTCTAAGGAAGCCGGTAGCGGAAGAGCAGTCGCGTTTGGCGGGTGGTGCCATGCTGCTTGTCTGTCTTGTTTTTCTTCAGCTTTTCCTGGGGGCTCTCGTCGCCGGCCTCAACGCGGGTCTCACCTTCAATACCTGGCCCTTGATGGACGGGAAGTTCGTGCCGGGTGGCTTGTTGGCCATGAGCCCGGTCTGGCTAAATTTTTTCGAAAACGTCATGACCGTTCAGTTCCAGCACCGCATGACGGCCTATGTTCTGGTGGTGCTCGGTTTGATGCTGGCCTACGCCACGTTCCGGGTGAGCCGGCGCGCGGAATTGCGCCGTGCAGGCGCCCATGTCGGCGGCTTCATCCTGCTGCAAGCCGTGTTCGGCATAATGAC
>NZ_JBNKYW010000247.1:0-3860 GCF_050301095.1 Roseibium sp. | reverse complement strand
GCTAGCTGCGAAAGCTGTGATCACATGGTATCGGTTTTTCCGATACATGCTTTCTGATTTTTGAAATTGCGAATGCCACCCCTCAGGCGCATGCTTCCTGTCGCTCATTTCAGAAGCAGCAATTGAGCAATCCATTCTGAGGGGAAGGCTTGCAAATGAAAAAACTGTTCTCGTGCTGTTCGGTCCTGTCAATCCTCGCGGCGCAATGCGCGAGCGTGCAGGCTGCGGACATGCTCACCCAGCTTGGTGATCCGGAGGGTCAGGTCAATATCGTGGCCTGGCCGGGTTATATCGAGCGTGGCGAAACCGACAAGAACTTCGACTGGGTCACGAAATTCGAGGAAAAGACCGGCTGCAAGGTTCAGGTCAAGACCGCCAATACATCCGATGAAATGGTCGCCCTGATGAACGAAGGCGGCTTCGATCTGGTCACCGCATCCGGTGATGCCTCGCTGCGCCTGATTGCCGGCAAACGCGTACAGCCGGTCAACACGGACCTGGTTCCGAGTTGGTCGAAGGTCGACGACCGCCTGAAGAACGCCCCCTGGCACACGGTGAACGGCACCCATTACGGCACACCCTATATGTGGGGACCGAACGTGCTGATGTACAACACCGATGTCTTCAAGGAAGCGCCGAAAAGCTGGAGCGTCGTCTTCGAGGAAATGACACTTCCGGACGGCCAGTCCAATTCCGGCCGGGTTCAGGCCTACGACGGTCCGATTCATATCGCGGATGCCGCCAATTACCTGATGGCACACAAGCCGGAGCTGGGCATCAAGAGCCCCTACGAACTGAACGAAGACCAATACGCGGCGGCGCTCGACCTGCTGCGCCAGCAGCGCAAGATCGTCTCCCGTTACTGGCATGATGCCTTCATCCAGATCGACGACTTCAAGAACGAAGGCATCGTCGCCTCCGGCTCCTGGCCGTTCCAGGTCGGCCTGCTTCAGAGCGAAAAACAGCCGATCGGCTCGACCATTCCGGAGGAAGGGGCAACGGGCTGGGCCGACACCACCATGATGCACGCGGACGCGGAAAACCCGACCTGTTCCTACCTCTGGATGGAACATACGCTCTCGTCCAATCTGCAGAGCGACCTGTCGGTCTGGTTCGGCGCGGTGCCTTCCGTACCCGCCGCCTGTACCGACGGCAGCGGCATGCAGACCGCGGAAGGCTGCGCCGCCAACGGCCTTGAGGACTTCGAGAAAATCAAGTTCTGGACCACTCCGGTTTCAAAGTGCGAAAGCCAGGGCCAGTGCGTGCCCTATTACCGCTGGGTCTCCGACTACATTGGCGTGATCGGCGGCCGCTGAGCAGTTTGACATGACCAAATTCATGAAAACGCCGCCAACCGGGCTTCCGGTTGGCGGCAGGGTAAAGTGCGAGATGCAGTCAGCGGTTCTGTTTTCAAATGTGTGCCGGCATTACGGGAAGGTCCGGGCGGTCGACGGTGTCGACCTGGAAGTGCGCGAGGGCGAGTTCTTCGCCATGCTCGGCCCTTCCGGATCAGGCAAGACGACAAGCCTGCGGCTGATCGCCGGCTTCGAACAGCCGACGTCCGGACATATCGAGATATTCGGCGAGACCGCCGAAGGCGTCCCGCCCTACCGACGCAACGTCAACACGGTTTTCCAGGACTATGCCCTGTTTCCGCACATGAGCGTCCGGGACAACGTCGCCTACGGCATGATGATCCGCGGGCTCGGCAAGGCGGAACGCCACCGGCTGGCCGACGAGGCTCTCGAACTTGTGCGCCTGCCGGGATACGGCGACCGGCCGCCAAGCGCCCTGTCCGGCGGCCAGCGCCAGCGCGTGGCGCTTGCCCGCGCCATCGTCAACAAACCGAAGGTGCTGCTTCTCGACGAACCGCTGGGCGCGCTCGACCTCAAGCTGCGCGAGCAGATGCAGGAGGAACTGAAGTCCCTGCAGCAGGCGCTCGGCATCACCTTCATTTTCGTCACCCACGACCAGGGCGAGGCCCTGTCGATGGCCGACCGGATCGCCGTCTTCGATCAGGGCCGGATCCGGCAGGTCGGCAGTCCGCAGGACATCTACCAGCGCCCCGACAGCCGCTTCGTCGCCGACTTTGTCGGCTCCTCCAACGTGCTCGAGCCGTTGGCCGCCGAAAAGCTTACCGGAAGGCCGGGCTGGGCAAGCCTGCGCCCGGAAGCCATCCGCATCGGTGCACAAGAGCACCGTCAGGCAACGGTTCTGGCAAAAAGCTATTCCGGCGCGACCACCCGCGTCACCCTTGATCTTGACGGCTTGCGCCTTGCCGCCATCGTGCCGGCCGGACAACCGGTGCCGGACGTCGGCGGCCTAACCGGCATCGCCTGGTCTCCCGATGCGCTGCATTACATGGAAAACGAAAAATGAGCGCGCCGGCCTCCGCAATTCTGCCCTCAGGCGGCGGTCCGCTGGCAAGGCTGTCCGATCTCTTCTGGCGCCGCCCCGCGGTTCTCCTCGCCGTCCTGCTTGGCCCGCCGCTGTTGTGGCTGGGGGTGATCTATCTCGGGTCGCTCTTCGCCCTTCTGGCGCAGAGCTTTTTCTCCATCGACGAGTTCACCGGCCTCATCCAGTACGAATTGACGCTGAAGACCTATGGCGAGCTGCTGCAGCCGGCCAACCTCGACATTATCCTCCGGACCGTGCTCATGGCCGGTTCGGTGACGGTTGCCGCCGCCGTTCTGGCGTTTCCGATTGCCTATTACGCCTCGCGCTATGCCACAGGCCGGTGGAAGGCGCTTTTCTACATCGGCGTCATGCTGCCGCTCTGGTCGAGTTATCTCGTCAAGGTCTATGCCTGGAAGCTGATACTGGCCAAGGAAGGCATACTTAACTGGATCTTCGCCAAGCTGCACATGACCTGGGCGCTGGAGGCTTTTCTTGCCCTGCCCGTGATCGGCGGCAATTCGCTGTCCGTCAGCTACACCGGCACCTTCCTGGTATTTCTCTATGTCTGGCTGCCCTTCATGATCCTGCCCGTCCAGGCCTCGCTGGAGCGGGTTCCCGTCAGCCTTCTGGAGGCTTCCTCCGACCAGGGCGCCAGTCCGCGCCAGACCCTTCGCCATGTGATCCTGCCGCTGGCCCTGCCCGGGTTTGTCGCCGGATCGATCTTCACCTTTTCGCTGACGCTCGGCGACTACATCATTCCGCAGATCATCGGCTCCTCGCGGCTGTTCATCGGCCAGGCCGTCTATGCCCACCAGGGAACGGCCGGCAACATTCCGCTCGCCGCCGCCTTTTCCGTGGTGCCCATCGTGATCATGGGTTTCTACCTGTGGGGTGCCAGACGCATGGGGGCCTTCGATGCGCTCTAACAAGTCGACACGGGCCCCGCTCGGGCTGAAAATCGCGGCAACCTGCGGGCTTTTGTTCCTGCACCTGCCGATTCTGCTGATCTTCGTCTATGCCTTCACGACGGAAGACAAAAGTTACCAGTGGCCGCCTCCGGGCCTGACCGTCAAATGGCTGGCAGTCACCTGGAACCGTCCCGACGTGTGGGAAGCACTCGGCCTGTCGGTGCGCGTTGCCGCCATTTCGACTGGTGTCGCAGTGGTGCTCGGCACCCTGTGTGCCGCCGCCGTCGCCCGCACGAAGTTCTTCGGACGGGAGACCGTGTCGCTTCTGGTGATCCTGCCGATCGCCCTGCCGGGGATCATCACCGGGATCGCGTTGCGCTCGGCCTTCAACCTCGCGGACATTCCGTTTTCCTTCTGGACCATCGTGCTCGGTCACGCGACCTTTTGCGTCGTGGTCGTCTACAACAATGCCGTGGCGCGATTCCGCCGCACGTCCGGATCGCTGATCGAGGCGTCCATGGATCTTGGCGCCAACGGGTTCCAGACCCTGCGCCA
>NZ_JBNKYW010000246.1:0-10012 GCF_050301095.1 Roseibium sp. | reverse complement strand
ATTCATCCTCCCGGCAAGATCGGCATAAGTCATGCCTCTGGCCTTCAGAATTCCCTGGAGTGTCTTGAAGGTGTCTCCGCGCATATGCCCTCTTGATCCTTTTCACCGATCTGCCGTATCGTTTTTTGATACCAGACTTTCTGAAATTGCAAGATCAGATCAGTTTTCGCATTACATCCTCAGTTCAATTCTTTTTGAAAGGATATCTCCATGAACAGATTGAAAGTTTTCGCCGCAGCGATGGCGCTCACCGCCGGCGCCGCCTCTGCTCAGGCAGACACGCTCTGGTCAGCGGATGGCTTCGACATGCCCGAGTCCGTGCTGGCCGATACCGCCAACAACCGTCTCGTCGTCA
The DNA here is from genome assembly GCF_050301095.1 of Roseibium sp. Taxonomy (GTDB): domain Bacteria; phylum Pseudomonadota; class Alphaproteobacteria; order Rhizobiales; family Stappiaceae; genus Roseibium. The sequence goes on along the minus strand of NZ_JBNKYW010000246.1, from coordinate 9,657 downwards.
GCGTCATCCAGGGCGCGCCGAACCGTGCCGACGGCAACGGTCACCTCGCCCTGCTGGCAATGGATGGATCGATGATCGATGCCAACTGGGCGGAGGGCCTGGACGCGCCGAAGGGCATGGCGCTGACGGACGGCAAGATCTTCGTCTCCGACCTGACCGTGCTGAGGATCGTCGATGCGAACACCGGCGAACTGCTGGACTCCGTTCCCGCCGAAGGCTCGGTGTTCCTGAACGACGTGACGACGGATGGCCACGCGGTGTTCGTCTCCGACATGATGAAAAACACAATCTGGCGCTATGCGGAGGGCAAACTCGAGAAATGGCTGGAAACATCTGAGCTTGCGCATCCCAACGGCCTGCTGTGGGATGGCGGCCGCCTGCTCGTCGGCTCGTGGGGCGAGGGTCTTCAGGACGACTTCACCACCGAGGCGCCGGGCAACCTGCTTGCTGTCGACCCGGACACCAAGGCAATTTCGGTTGTTGCAACGAAGGTCGGCAACATCGACGGCATCGTGCGCCTGAACGGCAGACTGGTACTGAATGACTGGATCAACGGCAAGGTGTTCGAGGTCGGAGAAGACGGCACGGTCACTGAAATCCTGGACCACCCTGCCGGTCTTGCCGACATCGGCGCCGAGGGCGGCACGCTCTATCTGCCCCACATGCTGGAAGGCAAGATCGAGGCAGTGACGCTGGACTGACCCGGCCGAAGACCTGATCCGCAGTCGTCCTCCGGCGACGGCGGGGTCCCGTCTGAATTGCGGCCTGCGGCTGGACTGTCAAACGTCCAGTCGCGTGGCCGTTTCCCGGCTACGGGCGTTCTCGATGGCGATGGCCACCTGGTCGGCGAACAGCTCGGCCAGCTCCAGCGCCCGGTCGTTGAACGGATGAACGCGGTTCCGGTAGATGGTAAAGGCCCCCAGCAACCTCTCCCCCGACATCATCGGGATCGCGACGAAGGACCGTGCCTTGCCGAGGTCTGCAGTAGCAACCCGGAGCGGAGCCCCGTCGCGATAGATATCCTCGCCCCGCACATCCGTTATGCTTACGGTTTCCAGCCGCAACGCCAGGCGCCCGAGCCCGGTCCCCGGATCAACGGCGAAGATGTTCTGATCGCTCAGCCAACGGCCAAAGGCCGGCGCGATATTGCGCGTGCGCATGGCGCGAAAGCGAAGATCGCCCTGGTAATCGAACAGGATGCCGAATTCGGCTTCGCAAATCTCCAGTGCATGGTCGAGCGCCGCATCAAGCACGGCGTCCAGCCGGTCGCCCTGCTGGCTGATGATCCGGAGCACATTGGCCAGCACCCGTTCGCGGCGGTAGGCTTCGTCCAGTTCCAAAGCCAGCTCGGCGACCAGCGCCTCGAGGTCTCGATCCCCCTGCAGGCCGGACGGCCCACCGTGCAGAGCCTGGGTCAGTTCGACCTTCGAAGTCACGCTTAGCTTGCGGTAGACCGTGCTCAGATGGGTCCGCACGGTCGCCGGAGCGATGTTCAGGCCGCGGGCGATATCCTTGTAGCTCTGGCCGCCGGCATAGGCCTCCGCGATCTCGCGTTCACGCGGGCTCAGGGATTGTGCATCTGTCGTCGGGTCTGCCAAGGAACGCCTCCACCCCACCAGGGATCGGGACATTTGAACACCATTGCGCTCTCTCGCAAAGAGGCCTGTCAAAGATGCGCTCGCCCCGTCCCGTACTGCATGTGCCGTACCTAGCGTACAGCATTGCCGCCCCTAAAATACAGCAGCTGACCGATACTGAAGCCCGGCGCGCATTTGTACCCTGAATTCATCGCCGCGGATGGCGGAAGACTGGTAGGGGAGGTTCGACATGACCAGGATCTGGAATGATACGCCGGCCCTTTTGGCACAGGGCCGGTCCTGATGCGCTGGCGGATGCTGGCCCTCTTGTTCGCTGCCCGGGCTGCCCTCGGCCTGCAGTTCCAGACCATGGCCTCCGTCGGCGACGACCTTGCTGCCGTCTACGGCCTTAGCCATGCGGAGATCGGCACGCTGATCGGCCTCTTCATGGCGCCTGGGCTCTTTCTCGCGATGCCCGCGGGCTTCACCGGCCGGTGGGCCTCGGACAGGACACTGGCGGCCCTGGGTCTTGCAGCCCTGACGTTTGGCGGGATCCTGTCGGGGACTGCGGACAGCACCTGGATCATAGGTGCCGGCCGGATCGTTGCCGGGGCCGGCTTTCTCTTCGCGAACCTCTACTTCACCAAGATGGTGACCGACTGGTTCTCGGGCCGCGAGATCGCAACCGCCATGAGCGTGCTGGTTATGAGCTGGCCTTTGGGCATTGCCATCGGCCAGATCGGCCACGAGTGGCTGGCCGCCTCGATGGGCTGGCGCGTGCCGTTTCTCGTTTCTTCAGCCTACTGCGCGGCGATGATGCTTGGGGTGCTGATGCTCTATCGCCCGATCGAGGAGACCGCCGGGACCGGGGCTCCGGCACCAGCCGGTCAACGCACCACGGTCCGCCGCCTCTCCAGGACGGAATGGCGCCTGGTCCTGACGGCCGGCATCGCGTGGGCCGTCTTCAATGCCGGTTACGTTATCTACCTGAGCCATGGTCCGCTGATGCTTCAGCAACTTGGGACAACTGCCTTCGGTGCGGCAGCGGTCATCAGTGTCGCAAGCTGGCTGATGATCTTCTCCGGCGCGCTCTGCGGCCACATCGCGGACAGAACGGGACGGCGGAGCCTCATTCTGTCCATCTGCATGGCGGGGGCCGTCCTTTCCTTGCTGATGTTGACCGTTCCAGGAGCGGGGCTGGCCGGCAGTCTGCTGTTCGGCCTGGTCGGAATGGCGCCTGCCGGCGTAATCATGGCACTGGCCGGCGAAGCGATGCGGACGGAAGTGCGCGCGCTCGGCATGGGCATCTTCTTCACGGTCTACTACGCGGTCATGACGGTCGCGCCACCCATCGCCGGCCGGCTGTTCGATCAGACCGGAACCGCTGTGGCCCCGATAATCCTGGCCGCGGCCCTGTTCGCCGCCGTTGTGCCGGCCTCGATGATCTTCCGCCACATGCGCCCGGCCGACAAATCGAACCTGTCTTTGGCAATCAAGCCCGCAAACGGATCATGACGGAGAAGACAATGTTGCCGCGAAAGACCGTGACCCTGCCCGAATCGGAGGCTCGTATGCGGCTCCGGTCAGGGCCTGATTGCGCGAATTTTCAGCTTTCGATCCTCTGAACTCATGAGCTAACATGCGGCTGAGTTTTTGAAACGAGCCCAGCAAAAGGATCTCAGGTGGAACGCCGCCTAGCCGCCATCCTCGCTGCCGACGTGGTCGGTTACAGCCGCCTGATGGGCGCCAATGAGGTTGGTACGCTGACTGCGATGCGCGAGATTCGCACCGGGTTGATCGATGAGGCCATCGGCGACGCAGGTGGACGCATCGTCAAGCTGATGGGTGACGGCATCCTTGCCGAGTTCACCAGCGTAGTCGGCGCGCTGGAATCTGCGCTCGCTATCCAGCACGCGATGGACACCCGCAACGCGGACGTGCCCGAGGATCGCCAGATCCGCTTCCGGATAGGAATAAACATCGGTGACGTGGTGGTCGAGGACGATGACATCTTCGGCGACGGCGTCAACATCGCGGCCCGGATCGAGGCGCTGGCCCGCCCCGGCGGCATTGCTGTCTCCGGTGCCGTGCGCGACCAGGTGGGCAAGCGGCTCGACGTCGCCTTCGATTCTGCCGGTGAACCACCGCTGAAGAACATCGATGAGCCCGTGCCGGTGTTCCACGTAGCCCCCCGCCCCTCCGAACCACACTCCACCGCGGGAGCCCCGGCCAGCCTCCCCTCCATCGCCGTCCTGCCTTTCACGAACATGAGCGGCGACCCCGAGCAGGAATATTTCGCCGACGGCATCACCGAGGACCTGATCACCGACCTCTCCAAGCTCTCCGGCCTTTTTGTCGTCGGGCGAAACTCGGCCTTTGTCTACAAGGGGACGCCGGTCAACCTTCAGGAAATTGCCCGCAATCTCGGTGTGCGCCACATCCTCGAAGGCAGCGTGCGCAAATCAGGAAACCGGATTCGTATCACCGGCCAGTTGATTGACGGCGTTACTGGCGGTCATCTCTGGGCTGATCGTTACGACCGTGACCTGTCGGACATCTTCGCGCTGCAGGACGAGATCACCAAAACGATTATCGACCAGTTGCAGGTCCGGCTGCTCGAAACGGATACCCCGGACCGAACCAAGGCTGAAAATGCCGGTGCTTACACGCATTACCTGAAAGGCCGCCAACTTTATCACATGCGGACGCGGCGCCTGATGGAACAGGCCCGAACACATTTCTTCAAGGCGCTCGAACACGATCCGAATTATGCGCGCGCCTATGTCGGACTGGCGGACTGCGAATCCCGACTGAACGACTGGTATGGTTGCGAATACCCGCCGGAGGACATCCTGGCGCTGACACACCGTGCGCTGGAACTGGAACCGGGCATGGCCGAAGCCCACGCTGCCAATGGTCTCGCGCTACAGCTTGCCGGGCGCGATGACGAAGCCCGTCAGGCCTACGAGACAGCCTTGGCCCATGACCCGCTATGCTACGAAGCACATCACTACTTCGCCCGCTTCCTCCAGGTGACCCAGGAATTCGAGAAATGCGCCTATCATTTCTTGCGCGCACTCGAAATCAAACCTGATGACTACCGGTCGCCCCTGCTCATCGTTTCCGTGTACCACGCATTGGGACGGACAGAGGAAGCAGACAGGTATATGGCTCTGGGATTGAAGCGCGCCGAAGAAGCCGCAGGAGCGGATCCAAAAAACTCCGATCCAATCGAATTGGGCGCCTCCGTGCTCGCAGCCCATGGCGACAAGGTCAAGGCTCGTGACTGGCTGGAAAGGGCCATCGCAATCGACCCGGACCGCTCGTTCACTTCCGGCTACAACATTGCCTGCACCTATGCCCAACTGGGAGAAGCGGAGATCGCGCTCGACTGGCTCGAAAGCATCGCCGGCAATCTTGGCCAAAGCCAGCGAAAATGGATGCGCACCGATCCCGATTTCAATTCTCTCCACGACCATATGCGTTTCAAGAGATTGATTGACCCGTCGCTGTAAAGGAACCTTTTGCGGCCCGAAGCTACCAATCCGGACGAGCTTTCCCGTCCGGATCGCCGCTGCTCATCGCCTCGCCTTAGTCGTCGGCGCGTTCGTTCAGTTCCATATGGCCTTTCTTGTTTGAAAAGACCCGGCGCAACATGGGTTCGAAGAACTCCAGGGGCCTGGACGGATAGTCCGGATCGAAGGCGGCCTGATCGTAGGTATGGCAGAAATACTTGCAGTCCTCGTAATAGGGACTGTCCTTGTATTTCTCACGCGCGTTGCGGTCGCCGCCGAGGTGATGATTGTAATAGTACCCCTGGAAGACGCAGTGATGCTGGATGATCCAGCGGGTCTTCTCCGACACATAGGGCTTCACCATGGCGGCCGCCAGTTCGCCGTGATTGTAGGGCGACAGGATATCGCCGATGTCGTGGATCAGGGCGGCGACGACGGTTTCTTCGTCCGCCCCGTCCTCATAGGCACGGGTCGCCGATTGCAGTGAGTGCTGGTAACGGTTGATCGGATAGGGCGTCCAGTCCTCGTCCAGCGACTTCAACATGGAAATGATGCGGTCGACGAGCGCTTCGTTGAAGGCTTCGTCGTATTCCATGACGGCCAGAAAGTCCTCCTTGCTGGCCTCTTCCATCTTTGTCCAGGTGGGTTTCCGGGTTTTGTCGAGCATGTTGGCCTCCACTGTCTTCGCAAACACAGAGGTATCAATTTTCGTCTGATAACAAAAACGAATTGTAATTGTCAGTTTGATAGAAAATATTGTTCACTATGGACACGAAACTCCTGAAGACCTTTCTGACCGTCGCCGAGACGGAAAGCTTTCACCGGGCTGCCGACCGGCTGAACATCACCCAGGCTGCCGTCAGCAGCCGGATACGCGCTTTGGAAGACGAGCTGGACGTGGAGCTGTTCCTGCGCGGAGCGGGAGGAACCCGGCTCAGCGACGCAGGGACCTACCTGCGCCCCTACGCGGAGCAGATGCTGGCGAACTGGCAGCAGATCAAGGGCAGCATCGGGCGCCGCTTCACCAACCGGCTTGCGCTCCGGATCGGCTGCCAGCTCAGCATCTGGGACCCGCTCCTGGTCGAGCTGACCATCTGGACCGAGCAGACCCTTGGAAAGCTGCCGCTGACGCTGAACTTCGACCATGAAAGCAATACGATAGAGCTTGTACGCAAGCAGTTGCTGGACCTGACGATCTCCAACGAACAGGCGCTCGGCACCCGGCTGGATTCGGTCCCGCTCCCGCCGGAGCGCATGATCCTTGTCTCAGGTCAGCCCTGCCGGGTCAGCGACCCGGACTTGCCGCTCTTCATCAATTTCCAGCTCGGCCCCCAATACGACGCCGCCACCGCAGATCTCCTCGGTGAGCGTCCCGGCCACATCTTCCTGAGCAACGCCTCAATGGGCCTCACCTACCTCCGTCGCCGCGGCGGCATGGCCTACTGCCCTTTCCGAATGGTGGCGGAGGCGTTGGAGCAGCGGCAGCTGTTCAAGGTGGAGGGCGCTCAGGAGTTCAGCCTGGACCGCTTCGCCGTCTATGACCCGCAAGGAGCATCTGGCGAACTGGTGGAACAGGTTCTGCCGGGTTTGCTGGAAGTGGCGGGCGGCTGACGCCGCCTTGTGAAGGCAACCGCGCAAGCGTGCCCTTTCACACGTTGCGCGTCAGCCGGTCCAACCGGCAAGGCGCAGTCCATCGATCAGAAAGTCGAAATCCTCAGGGCGCCGGAAAGGGTAGGTTTCCCGAACATAGGCTTCACTGAACGCACGTCCCATTTCCTCGATGCGCAGCAACACAGCCTTTGCCTCTTCCACCTCGCCGGCGTGTGCCAGCACCGACACGCAGCGCTGCAGCCCTCGCAGATAATTCGGGGCGGCATCCATCGTCCTGTGAGCAAACTGAACGGCTTCTCCCAGGTTGCCGACAAGGGCCTGGCACATCATCTGATCGCAATAAAGAGCGCCCTTGTTCGGAAACGCAGGATTGAGCCGCAACACCGCGGCGTAATGATCGTAGGCTCTCGCAGGTTCGCCGCAATAGACGAGAGCGCATCCCATCATGTAGTGCCCCATGACATTGGAGGGGTTCAGCCGGACAGCTTCGCGGGCATGCTCAAAGCCGCCTTCGGGGTTATGCTTCCCGAACAGGACGAGCTGTGACCGGGAGGAATGCGCGATCGAATTGCGCGGATCGAGCTCAACGGCACGCGCGCTCGCGTCGAGGCCTTTTGCGAGCGCCTCCCGGGTGTCCCCGGCCCACCCCAGCAGGAAATCGCGGAAATAGCAGCGGGCAAGCCTGGCCCATGCTTCGCTAAGCAAGGGATCATGCGCGATGGCTTCCCTGACAAGAAGTTGCTGCTGTTCGTTCGCCTCACGGGAGCCGTAGCCGTCGCCCCCGCTCATTTCAACCTGCACGGCCTTGGCAAGCAGCTCCCATGTCGCCAGATCCTTGGGACGGACAACCGGTATCCTCCCGGCCGCTGCTTGTGATATCTCCGGCTCTACCTGGCTGACGATCTGACGGCTGATCTCGTCCTGGAAGCCGAAAACATCCTCCAGGCTGCCGTCGAAGGTCTGGCTCCAGAGTTCCCGGCCCGACGCAGCCTCGATCAGGCGGGCGGTTACGCGGGCACGGGTACCGGCGCGCCGCACGCTGCCGGTTACCGCGTAGGCCGCCTCGACGCTGGCCGCGAGATGCTGGATATCTCCCTTCGAACCTCCCAGGGCCTCGGGCCCCACCACAGGAAACGACCGCCAGCAGGAAAGTGTCGTGCGTATGTCCTCGCAGAGCCCGGATGCCAGCAACTTGTCCTCATCCGAATGACTGAGAGCCTCGAACGGCAGGAATAGAACCGCGGGCCGATGGACCAGTTCAACCCCGGATGCGGGGCCCGCCGCTTGCTCCGGAACGGCTCGCATAGAGGGGCCGTCATCTTGCGCCCATCGCCACACCGTGATTGGTCGGCTGATATTCTTCAGCTTCTGCGGCCCGAGATGCTTGAACGGCACCTTCAGGCGATCGACCACCTCCGTGTGGACATTGCCGGATATGAACACCTCGCCGGGCCCGGCCAGGCTTTCCAAACGGGCGGCCACATTGACACCGTCGCCGTAGATATCGGCCCCTTCGCCGATAATGTCTCCAGAATTCACGCCGATCCTGAGCAGGATGCGGCTCTCTTCGGGGACACCGGCCTCCTGTTCGAGAACGGCCTTCTGGATGTCGAGGGCACATTGAACGGCCTGGACCACACTTGCAAACTCTGCCAGCAATCCGTCGCCCATGACCTTGACGACACGGCCGCCAAGGCTGTTGATCGCAGGTTCGACGAGACCGAAACGAAGCGCTTTCAGCCGGTTCAGCGTGCCGACCTCGTCCTTGCCCATGAGGCGTGAATAGCCGACCACATCGGCGGCAAGGATAGCAGATAGACGGCGTTGCAAGTCGGGCCCTCCCCAGGAGGACATATTAGCTTCAGAAAAACATGGAATCCAAGATGCCGCCACGGGCGCGGCCTGTCGACGGTCCGGCTAACGGGGCAAAGAACCAGTTCAACTTTTCACCTTTTCCATGGCCGGATCGTAAAGCGGTTTCAACGAAGCGGCGGCCTTGATGCGCTTTCCGGCGACGCCGACTTCCCATACTCCGGAATTGACGATGGCGGTGGTCAAGGGTTCATCGAGTTCGGCGAACCCGATGCCAACCGCGCCACCGAGCGTATGCCCGTAGGCGCCCACCTGCAGATGGCCCACCTCCCGTCCGTTCAGATAGACCGGTTCGTTGCCGTAGAGCAGCGGCTCGGGGTCCTCGAGCAGGAACTGCAGCATGCGGTTTTTCGGAACGCCTGCCTCCTTGATCCGTGCCAGGGCATCATGGCCGATGAAACCGCCCGGCTTGTCGAGTTTCACCGCGAAGGCGAGACCGGCCTCGATCGGGTTGTCGGTGTTGTCCACGTCGACTCCGAAGTCGCGATAGGCTTTTTCCAGCCGCAGGGAGGACAGAGTCTGCATGCCCGCGTTTTTGAGACCGATTTCCCGGCCCGCTTCCGTCAGGAGGTCATAGACCTGCACCGCATGCAGGTTCGGCACATGCAGCTCCCAGCCGAGCTCACCGACATAAGTGACGCGAAGCGCCAGCACCTCGAAGAAGCCGACGTCGATGTGCCGGGCCGACATGAAGGGAAAACCCTTGTTGGAAAGATCCGCGTCGCTCACCGTCTGCAGCAGCGCCCTGGCCTTCGGGCCATGCAGGTTGATCTGGGTGATGCCGGGAGTGATATCGGTGAAGGTGACGAACTCCTCCGCCCCGGTGTGGCGGCGCATCCAGGTGAGGGTGTGCCCGTGGGAATTTTCGCCCACCACCACCAGAAACCGGTCCTCGGCCAGCCGCGTCACGGTCAGGTCGGCCTCGAAACCGCCCTGCTCGTTGGTCCAGGCAGTATAGACCACACGGCCCGGGGCAACATCGACGTCGTTGCAGCTGATGCGATTGAGGAGAGCGCAGGCATCGCGCCCCTGCAACAGGAACTTGGACATGGAGGACATGTCCATCAGGATCACGTCTTCAC
>NZ_JBNKYW010000245.1:0-16705 GCF_050301095.1 Roseibium sp. | reverse complement strand
CATGTGCGTCGTCGTCGGCGAGATAGTCCGCCACGCCGGAAGCGCGGGTGTGCACGTCGCCGCCGCCGAGATCCTCGGCCGAAACTTCCTCGCCCGTCGCAGCTTTCACGAGGGGAGGGCCGGCCAGAAAGATCGTGCCCTGGTTCTTGACGATGATGGTCTCGTCGGACATGGCCGGAACATAGGCGCCGCCTGCCGTGCAGGAACCCATGACGACGGCGATCTGGGTAATGCCCTTCGCCGACATGTTGGCCTGATTGTAGAAGATCCGGCCGAAATGGTCGCGGTCCGGGAACACCTCGTCCTGGTTCGGCAGATTGGCGCCGCCGCTGTCGACCAGATAGATGCAGGGCAGGTTGTTTTCGGTGGCGATTTCCTGGGCGCGCAGGTGCTTCTTCACCGACATCGGATAATAGGTGCCGCCCTTCACGGTGGCATCATTCGCCAGGATCATCACGTCCTGACCCTCGACGCGGCCGATACCTGCGATCATGCCGGCGGCGGGCGCCGCCCCGTCATACATGCCGTTGGCCGCCAGCATGCCGATTTCCAGAAACGGCGAGCCCGGATCGAGCAGGCGTGACACGCGCTCGCGCGGCAGGATCTTGCCCCGGGAGACATGGCGGTGGCGGGCGCTTTCGCCGCCGCCGTCAAGGGCCGTGCGGGCGGCCTGTTTCACCGCCTCCATGGCCGCTTCATGGGCCGCCTTGTTCGCCGCAAACTGGTCGCTCTTCGGCGACAGGTTCGATTTCAGGATGCTCATGTCACCCGGCCTTCCTTTGAGATGTCTTGAGAATGCGGCGCAACGGTCTTGCGCACCATGGTCAGGTAAAGATTTTCGATGTCCCGTTCACTCAGGCTGCCGCCTTCGCGGTACCAGGAGGGAATGCCGGTCAGCATGGCGATGATCGCACGGGTTGCCACCTTGGGATCCTCGATGCTGTAGCGTCCCTCGCGCGCGCCCCGGTCCAGAATGCCGGTCAGGATGGATTCGTAGCGTTGACGCTCAGCCTCGACGAGGGTGAAGTTTTCCGGCTCCAGATTGCGCAACTCCATATAGGAGATGAACACTTCGTCGGCGCGCTCCAGATGGTAGCGGATGTGAAAGCGCACGAAACGCTCGAGCGGATCGGTCCCATCAGGAAACCCGGCATTCTCCCAGGCTGCCAGAAGATCGGCCATATGGGACAGCATCAGGTCCTTCAGGATGTCCTGCTTGGTGGGGAAGTGATTGTAGAGCGCGCCGGGCTGAACGCCGACATCGGCGGCAATTTCGCGCATGGAAACAGCGGCATAGCCGGAAGCGGCAAAGCGTTTCAGTGCCGCCTTGCGCACGCGTTCCGCCGTTTCCTGCCCCTTCGCACGGGTCTGGGACGGGTTTTCCGCGCGCTTTCGCGCTTTTGCCGGACTGACTGTCATCATCTTCCTCCCTTGCCATCAAAAATAAATGAACGTTCGTTCATTTGCAAGGCCGTTGCGCCGGATATTTCACTTGGCTGAGAATTTGGGGCACCCTTCGAGGGCAAGTGTCAAAAAACTTTCATGGAGAAGCTGTTCACACTGCGGGAGCGTTTCGCCTTTTGATTTTCAAGGAACCCCATTGATGACCGATCAAAGTGCAAAGAGCTGGGTTGAAGCCGAATGGGCCGACAGCCTGGACGAAGAACTGGAAATGGAGATCGACGACAGCCTGATCGCCAGGGACCTCCAGTTCATTTCGGACAAGAGGCACAAGTCGTCGGTCGACCGGAGTACCTATTTCTACGAGCTGCCGCGCCTGCAGGCGGAACTGGTCAAGCTGCAGGACTGGGTGGAGCATACGGGCGAGAAGGTCGTCATTGTCTTCGAGGGCCGCGATGCCGCCGGCAAGGGCGGGGTGATCAAGCGTATCACCCAGCGGCTTAATCCGCGTGTCTGCCGCGTGGTCGCCCTGCCGGCGCCGACGGAGCGCGAAAAGAGCCAGTGGTACTTCCAGCGCTACGTCCCGCATCTGCCCGCCTCCGGCGAAATCGTGCTGTTCGACCGATCCTGGTATAACCGCTCCGGCGTGGAACGCGTCATGGGGTTTGCCGACGACAACCAGGTCGAGCAGTTCTTCAACGACGTTCCGGAATTCGAACGCATGCTGGTGCGCTCAGGCATCCGCCTGATCAAATACTGGTTCTCCATCACCGACGAGGAACAGCAGCTGCGCTTCCTGATGCGCGTTCACGATCCGCTGAAGCAGTGGAAACTGTCACCGATGGACCTGGAATCGCGCGTGCGCTGGGAGAATTACACAATCGCCAAGGAAGAGACCTTCGAGCGCACCAACATTCCCGAGGCTCCCTGGTTCATCGTGGAAGGCAACGACAAGAAGCAGGCGAGGCTCAACTGCATCAGCCATCTGCTGTCGATGATGCCTTACGAGGAAGTCCCGCACGATCCGGTCACGCTGCCCGACCGTCGCTACAACTCGGACTACGAGCGCAAGGTTCTGCCCGAGCACCTTTATGTTCCGAAGCGGTTCTGAGACGGGAGTGCTTTGTGTTTGTCATCCCGGTTTGACGCGTGAGCGGCAAGAGCGGGATCCAGTGCACTGTGCGACCGAAGATTGGAGAAGAATGCAATTTCAGTAGATTGCTGGAACCCTGCGTTTCCTGAGTGGGAAATTGAGCCGGCGGCAAGTCATTGCCGCAAATTTGCCTCGTCCCCTCGGCTTCCGTAAGGCCCGAAGGGGAAATAACATCGATGCAGGGGCGAAAGCAGCATTTCAAAATCGCAGCCTTGCAGCGGTTGGGCTTTCGTGCCAACTGAGGGGCGTGCCTCAACACAGGGAGAGAGCTGACATGGGTGATAACAAAATTCGCTGGGGGATCGTTTCGACCGCAAGGATCGGTGTCGAAAAGGTCATTCCCGGCATTCAGCGCTCGAAGACCGGCGTTGCCCACGCCATCGCCTCGAGAGGCAAGGAACGCGCCGAACAGGCGGCGCGGGACCTCGGTATCGAAAAGGCCTATGGTTCCTACGAGGAACTGCTGGCGGATCCGGACATCGATGCCATCTATAATCCGCTGCCGAACCACCTGCACGTGCCAATAACGAAGCAGGCGGTCGAAGCCGGAAAGCATGTCCTGTGCGAAAAACCGATCGCACTGAATGCCGGGGAAGCGGCGCAACTGCTGGACCTGCCGAAGGACAGGCTCGTCGCCGAAAACTTCATGGTGCGGGCCCATCCGCAGTGGATCAAGGCACGCGAGATCGTCCGTTCCGGCGCGCTCGGAGAATTGAAGGCGATCCAGGCCTTCTTCAGCTATTTCAACGACGATCCGGCCAACATCCGCAACAAACCCGACATCGGCGGGGGCGCCCTTATGGATATCGGGTGCTACACCATGCTGGCGGGCCGGTATTTCTTCGAAGCAGAACCGGAACGGGTGGTGTCGCTCATCGACAGGGATCCGGCTTTCGGTGTCGACCGGATCACCAGCGCCCTGCTCGACTTCGGCCAGGGACGGCAGCTCAACTTCACCGTCTCCACGCAGCTCACGCCCTACCAGCGTTTCAATCTGGTCGGCACGAAAAAGCGGCTGGAGATCGTCATTCCGGTGAATGCTCCCCAGGGCGAGGCGGTGCAGATCCGCCTTGACGACGGATCCATCCTCGGTGACGGCTCCATGCAGTCGCAGATCATTGCTCCTTGCGACCAGTACGCGGAAATGGTCGATGTGTTCGGCCGGGCAATCACCGGCGAGGCACCCTTGCCTTACGGCGCCGCGGATGCCGTCCAGAACATGAAGATCCTGGACGCGATCTTTGCTTCCGCAGACACGGGCGGCTGGGTTTCGGTCGGCTGATAAGCGTCGAAAGCCTGCGTACTTCCGGTTCGTGCCCTTTCCTAGAGGGCTTCGAACCGGAAGCCGCCGGTCTGCTTCTTCAGACAGCCGAAGCCGGTCTCGTTGAGATGGGTTGCCGCAAACGGGGTTCGCTCGAAGGCTAGTCGTTCGAACAGGAACTTGCGGGTGGCGGCTGCCAGCTCCGGATCTGTTTCAAGCGCATAGACGGCTTCCGGGTTGGCGAATTGAAGCGCGTCGGAGACGACGACGTCGGCAAGGAGATAAACTTCTTTGCTGCCGCTGCTCAGATGAACCGCCTGATGTCCGGGCGTATGTCCGGGGGCCGGAAAGAGGAGGACGCCGCCGCCGAGATCCTTTTCGCCGGAATGAAGGGTAACCTGGCTCTCGATGGGCCGGGCCAGGGCCTGGATCAGGCCGACCAGCGGCTTTCGGTCCTCGGCAACCGAGTTGATCAGGGCCTCGTCCGTCCAGTAGTCCCATTCGGCTGCCTGCACATGAAGTTCGGCATTTGGGAACAGGCTCGTGCCGCCGGCGGAGAGGCCACCGATATGGTCGGCATGCATATGGGTGATGATAATGTCGGTTACCCGGCCCCGCTTTTCCGTCAGATCTTCGCCCTGCCAGCCGAGGAGGCCGGTCTGCGGATAGCGCGCCTTCAGCCAGTCCCCTGAGCCGGCATCGACCAGTATCGTGCGTTCCCCGGTTTCAATCAGCCAGGTGTTCGCACCGAAACGAGTGTGCGGCGTGACCTTTTTCTTCTCCAGTGGATCGGCGTCCGGAAAGAAAGAGGCCGGGATCAGCAGGTGACCGTCGGAGTGACAGGTGACCCTCAGGTCGCCGAGCGTCAGGGTTGGAGCCGATGTGGCGGTTTTGTCCAGCATTTCAAATTCTCCTTCCATCGCGTTGGTCATCGGAAGGTAGCGGCGCCCGGGTGCCCCCTCGATTGGCGTAAATGACAATTAATGTGTTAAAACAGCCAAATGACCCAACCGATCCGCTTTGCCATTCTGGATTATCCCGGCGCCATGCAGTCCGCCGTGCTCGGGCTTCAGGATGTCTTGTCCTTCGCGGGAGACGGCAGCGGCCGGACGCTTCAGATCGATGTGCTGGAGCGGTTTTCCGGTAAACGTGATGCGTATGATGCGGTGATCCTGCCGCCTTCGGCCGGTGCCGTTCGGGTCGAGGAGGTGCCCGATCTGCCGCCGTTCCTGAAAGCCCGGCATGCCTCGGGTAGCGTCGTCTGTTCCGCCTGCACGGGTCTCAACTTCGTCATGGCGGCGGGGCTGGCGGGCCGCCGCAAGGTCACGACCCATTGGGCTTTGGAGCAGCGGCTGAGAGCTGCCTATCCTCAGATTGATCTGGATACGGACCGGCTGCTGATCGAATACACGGATCTGATCACCGCGGGCGGCCTGATGGCCTGGGTCGATCTGGCGCTGGCCCTGATCGAGAGGTTCCTCGGCTATGGCACCGCAGTTGCGACGGCCAGGCACTTCATCGTCGACTTCCGCAGGCGCGACCAGCGGCGTTTCCGCCGGTTCCTGCCAGATCTTCGCCACGGCGACACGGCCGTTCTGAAAGCGCAGCATTTTCTTGAAGGAAACCTGGAAGAAGCGATCAACATTCCGGCGGCCGCCGAAGAGGCCGGACTGCCGCAAAGAACCTTTTTGCGGCGCTTCAGGGCGGCTACCGGGATCTCGCCCAAGACCTATCTTCAGGAACTCAGGATCGAGCGGGCGCGGGATCTCCTGATCGAAACGGAAAAGAGCGTTTCGGAAATCTGCTACGCCGTCGGCTACAACGATCCGCCGTCCTTCGTGCGCCTGTTCACCCGGCTCAGCGGTCTGCCGCCGGGCAGTTTCCGGGAGCATTACCGGCGTGATGCACAGCACGCGGATTGAGACGGTGCCGGAGACCTATTTGTAGAGAGCCGCGTAGCGCGGCGCGAAGAACTTGGTGAAGGCCTTTACTTCGGGGCGGCGGTAGGCCTCCGGAGACACCAGCATCATGTGTTCGGCGGAAAGTTCCTCAATCGGGTCGAAGCAGCGCAGCAGATCGGTTTCCGCATCGGCCATACGCAGGTTCATCAGGCCAAGGCCGTGCCCGGACCGGACGGCCGCATGCATCAGTTCGACTTCGCTGAAAGTGAGCAGGATCTGCTCCCGGGCGACATGTTTCAGCAGCCAGTCGTGAAGATAGCGAGGCACGTCCTGGCGTTCGAAGGACACGAAGGTATGGCCCTCCAGTTCGTTCACAGAGGCCGGGAGCCCGTGTTTTTCGGCATAGGCAGTCGATCCGTAGAGCGCGTAGCGGGCCGTTGAGATCTTTCGGCAGATGAGCTCCGGGGCCGGCTGTTGCCGGGTGATGCGCAAGGCGACGTCGGCTTCTCCCGCCGTCAGGTCCAGAACCTTGACGCCGGGCAGAAACTCGAAGCGGACATCGGGGTGTTCCGCGGAAAATGCACTGAATATGTCGTTTGCCTTGGGGGAGAAGTTTCCCGAATAGGCAGTGATGCGAATGGGCCGGGCCGATGTCAGCTCACCCGTCTTGTCGGCAAACGCCCGGGCGGCGATTTCCATTGTTTCGGCAAGCGGGTAGAGCGTGCGTGCCGTCTGCGTCGGTTTGAACCCGCGCGTGTCCCTTTCGAACAGAACCGTCTTCAATTCGTGCTCGAGCGCGTCGATGCGCCGGGCCACGGTCGGTTGGGCGATGTCCAGTTTGCGCGATGCGGCAAGGGTCGAGCCTTCCCGGAAGACCGCCAGGAAGATCCGCACGTCCGACCAGTTGCGGAATTCGCTCTTCATTTTTGTAGAACAGCACAATGTCAGCGCGGATACCAGCGGCATCTGGCGCCCGGTACAGTTTGAGCAGTTGAAGATCCCCCGGAGGGCAGAAGACATGGCAACGCTCGCACTTTCCAATCGTGACAACGATACCCGCCCGATCCTTTCCGCCTTACGGCAGTTTATTCGCGGCTGTTTCGGCTTTTCCGCAGATGCGTCGCCTGGAGACCGGCGTGCAAGGCGGGATTGCCTGCGCGACATGATGACGTCAGGCCCGGATGCCTTTTCCAGCGAAGCCGACGTCGAATTCCTGATGCACATGTTCCCCAATGGCAGGTGACAGCCATAGGTGTTCACACATCGAGATGATCGGCAGCCTCGGCAATCCGGGTCTGAATTCGCTTCGCGTCACCGAGGTCATGAGCGAGGAGCAAGACGAGCTTTGCCAGAAAGAGGTCGCGCTTGCCGGCCGCGACCGCGTCAAGCTGTTCGGCAAGGGTTTCATAAACGGTTTCAAGATCCCTGGCGTTCATGGCATCCTCCGGCGGTCGCAAGATTAAGGGCGGCGCGAACGGTCTCGGGCGAGGCCTTTAACCATCGCCCGGCGATATGCAGGTCGGGACGGACGAGATAGGCGCTTGACGGGCCCGCAGCCAGCGTTTCGGCAGCTTCCGATCCAGGCTGCAGCTTTACGATGGCGATGCCGAGGCCGGTCAACTTCTCCGCCAGATCTTCATCGAATGTGATGAGCGTGAAACCGGGACCCAGCAGATCCGACAGGAACCGGTCGCCGACCCGGGCTTCCGGCAGGGTCGCCCCCGGCACCGGCCCACTGGTAAAGTCCGGATCGTCGGCCGAGACCACCGGGCTGTCGGCATAGGTGTAAGGTGTCATCTGGCGTGGATTGGCAAGGTCTCCGGCAAAAGGATGGCTGAGCGCCAGGTTGAGCGCGGCATCGCGCATCAGCTGCCAGCCGGGTGTTGGCGGGGTCATGAAGCGGGCCGACTTGGTGGCATTGGCAAAAACGTCCAGCGTCGCTCCGCGCCGCTCCGGCGTATAGCTGTCCAGCAGGGTCTCGCCGGATGTGCCCTTGATCACCCGTGCCAGTTTCCAGGCGATGTTGTCGGCATCGGCAATGCCGTTGTTGAGACCTCTGACGCCGAAGATCGGGACGATGTGGGCGCTGTCGCCGATGAAAAAGACCCGGCCGTCGCGATAATCGTCGAGGGCGAGGGTGTTGGCGGAATAGATGCTCCACCACTCCAGTTCCCAGTCGCCGGTATGGCCGATTTCGGCAAGGACAGCGGCGACGGAAGCCCGCACGTTCTCCTCCCGGGTCGCCTCCTCTTCGTCCTCGCCGTCGCGAAGCTGGTAGTCGATGCGCCAGATGTTGTCGGGCTGCCTGTGCACGAGGATCGTGCCGCCCCGCCGGCAGTCGGGGTCGAAGAGGGCGCGGCGGATGGTCGGATAGTCGTGGTCCATCTGCACATCCGCAATAACGTATCGGCCCTCGAAATTCTCGCCCTTGAGCCGGAGGCCCCGCAGGCTCCGGACGGTGCTGCGTGCGCCGTCTGCGGCAAGCAGCCAGCCGGCGGTGAGGCTGTAGCTGCCTTCCGGGTCTGACACGTCCAGCCGCACGCCGCCTGGAACGTCTTTCATACCCGTCACCTTGCTCTGCCATCGGGCTTCGATCAGCGGCTCGCGGGCGATCGCCTCCCAAAGGTACTGCTCGATGTATTGCTGCTCGATGTTGTACATCGGCCGGAACTTCTCCTGCGGGCCGTCCGGCATATGGAACTCGAGGATCTGGCGGCCGCGAAAAAAACTGCGCCCCGTTGTCCAGCCGAGCGACTTTTCAAGGAAAGGCGCCAGCGCGCCGAGGCGCTCCAGAATGTGATAGCTCTGGCGCGCTATGCAGATCGCCCGGCTGCCGTCGTTGAAGGTGGCCTTGGCGTCGAAAAGGACCGAGGCAACGCCGGCCCGGGCCAATGCCAGCGCCGCCGTCATGCCGACGGGGCCAGCGCCGACGATGGCGACAGGTGCCGGATCGGACAGTTTGCTGCGGTCCAGCGGTGGATCGAAATGCGGATAGGCAAAATAAAGCGAGTCCGTAACCGCGCGTCCTGCGGGCCTCATGGATGTCTCCTTCGTGTCTGGAGAGAGTTTCCGAAATCCGGGCGGCTTTGTCTGTCCCCCTTAAGGGAGGACATGCTAACAACGCGGAATGGAGCCTCTTGCCAGCCATATCGAAGGGTGTCTCGCCACGCTCGGAACCGACGGTTTTGCACCGGCCTTTGCCAGTTTCGTCGAGGCGCTCAAGGTCGATCAGCTCATGGTCTTCTCCATCCTGAGCGATCGGGCAACCTGCCTGCTGTCGCGCCACTTCAGTCATGCGGTGCTTGCGGAAGAACTGGCGACCAGCTACCTCAAGGGCTGGTATCTGCAGGACCCGCTGCTGCCGGAACTGCTGTCGTTGGCGCCGGGAACGGTGCAACTTCGCCGTCTCGGCGAGGTCGAGGGAAAAATGGGCGAGGACTACCGGCGGATATTCTTCCAAGCCCCGGGACTGGTCACCAAGACGACCCTTCTTGCCGCCGGCCGTCAGTTGCGGCTCTTCGTCAGCTTTTATCAGACCGGTGCGCCGGCTCCGGACCTTGGTCCCGAGATCGTCCGCCTCGCCGGGCGTCTGGCGCTGCTGCACTATGAGCAGGTCGCCGTCGGCGATGTTCCGCCGCCGCTCTCCGCGCTCAGCGAGCGTGAGCGTGCCGTCTGTCTCGGCATCCTGTCGGGCCGGAAGGCGGAGGCGATTGCCGCCGAACTGGAGGTTGCCGCCTCCACCGTGATCACCTACCGCAAGCGTGCCTATGGCAAGCTCGGGATAAGCTCCCGGGCGGGCCTGTTCGCGATTTGCGGAAAATAGGTTTTCCCGGTAGGCGCGGATGTCTGGTAACCTGATGCGATAGGTCCCTTGGTCCGCCTTACCGGACGAGGAGGAGACATGGCAGAAAAGCTTTCAAAAATCGGCAGCGGAGCACTTGGTGCCGACTATGAGGAAGCGCTGGCGCTCAGTGGTCTGGTGGATGGTGTCAGCGAACCCCTTTTGCTTGAGCCCCACCCTTACAGATATGCCGAGGGCGAGTTCATCTGCCGACCTGGCGATCCTGCCAGGTGCCTCTGGATCATCGTCAACGGATCGGTCGCAGTGAAGCAGGACGACCAGACCCTGTTCGTCCGCCGCCGCAACGAGGTGATCGGCGAACAGCATCTAGTCGGAAACGGCTACCAGAGGATCTACGGCCTGGTGGCAAACGAGAGCAATGTCGAGGTTCTGGTCGTCGACAAGGAAAAGATCGAAACGCATCCGGAAGCCGGGGTAATCTGGCGGAACATTGCGAAGATCATCTCTCTCAAGCTCCGGAACGCCACGAAGAAGACGGCATCACTTGGCCGCCAGCTCGCCGACGACACGCGCATCCTGCACGCCTATACCAATCAGTATGCGCTCAGCCGGAAAATGCAGGCCGGGGGCGATCACCAGACGGAATACATGGTCGAGCGGGCGGTGATCTGGTTCTCCGATGTCGTCGATTTCAGCAAATACACGCTGAAGACCTCGCCGGATCTGATCGCCGACGTCATGCAACGGTTCTTCAACGCCCAGTCCGCACCGATCGTCGAAAGGGGCGGTCACATCGACAAGTTCATCGGCGACGGCCTGATGGCGTTCTGGGTGCTGCCCGGTACGGGGCAGGACACGAAAAAGATCTGCATGGATGCCGTCCAGGCGGCCGAGCAGGCAACCCGTGACGTCGGGGCCATAATGATCGGCAACAGTCCCTTGTCGCTGCGCGTGGGATTGCATGTCGGCCTGGTCATCAGCGGGGATTTCGGGTCGGCGACACGCCACCAGTTCACCCTGATCGGCACCGAGGTGAACAAGGCGGCACGGCTGGAGCAAATCCATTCGGAAGAAATTGTCGAAGGCGAAGGCTCCCTGGGCAGCGTCCGCATGAGCCGCGAACTGTGGAGCGAGCTGAGCAGCCCGTTGCAAAGAAGGTTCCGAAACAGGTTCCTCGTCCGCGCCAAGAACATCGGCGAAACGGAGGTTTTCACCGACTAAAAGGATTGGGCCGGATGGCCGCTGATTGCGGGTGGACCGCCGCGCCCGGCTCAAACGCGGCGGCAGATACAGGCTGGATGCTACTCTGCAGGCATTGTCACACGGTAGAAGGGCAGTACCGCCTTCCCGGCCGTCCCGACCGGTTCCGCGGACGTTGCGGCTGCCGGTGGCTGTGCCTGCAGATAGATTGCGATGGCCTCGATATCCTCATCCGTCAGCCGCGCATAGGCGGGCCATGGCATGACCGGTGCCAGGGCACGGCCGTCCGGCCGCGTGCCTGTCCGGAGTGTGGCAACGATGTCCTGTGTGCTCCAGTCCCCCAGTCCGTCGCCGGCGGGTGTCAGGTTGGGGGGCCAGAAGATACCTGTTCCCGGGATTTCGAAACCGATGTTGCCGCCCGAAAGGCCAGCTTCGGCAATGGGGGCGCCATTCCGTCCGCGTGGTGTATGGCACCCGCCGCAGTCCATTATCGTTACCAGGTATTCGCCTCGCGCCAGCGTGTCGTCCGTGGCTGCCGATGCCTGCGGCATGTCCGATACCTGCATGGTTGCGGCAGCGATCAGCCCTGCCATCAAAAGTCTTTTCATCTTCTTCAGCTCCATTTGGAAATCTGCGAGGAATTCGGGGTTCGTTTCCGGAAAGGTCAGGCAGCGGGCGAGTGCGCCGCGAGAGTGCCGGTCCGGGGCTGGAAAAGCCCCTGGGGATCGTGCCGTGCCTTGAGGGCCGCGAGCTTGAGAGCCGCAGAGGGGGAATGGGGTGTCACCGGCCGTCCCGAGCGTTCCAGGTCGGATTCTCCGACATAGGTTCCGGTCGAGAGCGGCTCGAGCGCCGTCATTGTCTGGCGGAGCCAGCTCATGTTGGCTTCATCGTCCCCTTCTCCGTCCCAGATTGTGTAGACACTCGCAAAAGCCTTGCCAATACGGGAGAAGGCCGCGTCGCCCGGCCGGTTGGCGAGTGGTGAATAAAGGGCGGCAAGTGCGAAGCTGTCCAGCGATGGCCGTGCGCCGTAGTGGGCGGCCAAGGTGGTCAGTATCTCGCTGAACGATCCGTCGGACCACAGCGTGTCAACCGCATATCTTTTGCCTTTCGGTGTCGAAACCGACGTCAGGTCGTAAAGGGCGCCAAAGGGCGTGGGCATGACGTCGACGCTCTGGACCGCCCCGTCGGGCGCCTTGGCGAAAAAAGCGTCCAGCACCTGGTGTGCGTCGCGTTCGCTTTTCGAAAAGACCGTTGCAATCGCAGCAAGCACAAACGCGCCTGCAGGGGCGTTCGCTTCCGGAGGCGGCGCGGAAATCTTGACCGTGAATTCGAGATGCGCCGGCGCACATGCCATTGCCAGTTCCGCCCATTCGCCTACTTTCCGCGCTTCGGAGGGCGGGTAAACGCGAACGCTTGTCATGATCGCCTTCGGTGCGGGCTGCAGGCGAACACGGTAGTTGACGACGATGCCGAAGAACTCCGGGCCGGCTCCTCTCAGCGCCCACAGGATGTCGGGATGATTGTCTTCCGCCACATGGACCAGCTCTCCGTCCGCCATCACAACGTCCGCGCCGATAACGCTGAAGCAGGCAATGCCCCATTCACCGGAGTTCCATCCGACACCACCTCCCAGCAGGTAGCCGCTGAGCGGGACGGTGGCGCAATGCCCAACCGGAAACGCCAGGCCCTGGCGGTCGAGAGCCGCGGCGAGCCGGGTGTTGGTGACGCCCGGTCCCAGCGCCGCAGTGGCCGACGGCAGGTCGACATGCAGATGATCGAGCCCGCCGACGTCGATGACGACGTCCGCGTTAAGCGCGATCCCCGTGAAATGATGACCGCCGCCGCGTGGCGAGGCCGTGAGGCCGTTTGCAGCCGCAAACCGAACCGCGAGCTGTACGTCTTCGACGCAGGCCGCGCGCACCACATATCGCGGCTTAAGGGCGGGCTTGCGGCCGTTCCAGATGAGGTCTTCGCAAAGGGAACGGTGTTCGGGGTCGAAGACTTCGATCGCGGCGCCCCGAATGCGCCGCTTCAACAATGCATAATCCATGTTCGTTTCCATAGGGCAAACCCCGGGCGTACCTGGAAACGGGCCCGGTAGCTTAGGTGTTAACGAAGGTGAGGAGGCGCCTGTCCTTCGGGCGCACGCCGCCGGGAGAGCCAGAAAGCTGCCGTGCCGCGATGAACGATGAAATACAGCACGGATGCCGCGAAGGATTGCTAAGACAACGCTCGCGAAATGCTAAAAGAATGCTATTGAGCCGCGTCTGCCGCTGAGCCGGAAACCTTTTCGAGACGGATGCTGCGCGGGGCGCGCAGGAGGAAGCGGCCGCGTCCGCACTTCTCGAGGCGAAGACAGGCCTGACGCTCGTCGAGACGCTTTCTCAGGAGGATGAGGCGGGCATCCAGGTTCTCCGAGTATTCGGGAAGCCGCAGCGACGGGTCGACCCGCAGCTCGCGGGTTGTGAATTCCGTTCGTCCGGTTTCCTGGAATTCGGTCAGGAGCTTCCACAGGATCGTGCCGGCAACGCCCTTGATCAGATAATCGTGGCCGATAAAAACACTCTGGTCGTGCGGATGATATCTTACCGTGACCACGTCGTGCGGTTCGGGGCAGGCGGTTTCCACAATCGGCTCGGCTGTTTCCAGATCCTGCTGCAACAATCCGAACAAGGTGCCGAGATGCTGCGCGACCAGCATCAGCGCGTCTTCCTCGTCATACCCGAAACGCATTGTCTCTTCCGACTCGGCAAACAGGACGCCGAGCAGTTTGCCCTTCAGCACGATGGGCAGGGCAATCTGGCTGCGCGGGCTCTTCAGTCCGGGGAACGGAATCTCGTCCGGCAGGCTGGCAACGATGCCTGTTTTCCTGGCCGTGTCGCGAAGGGTGGCTCCGTACCGGTATTCCATCGTCATGTGCCCGATCCGGATCGGCGTTCTTTCGCGAGCCGCCACGCCGATGACGCCTTCGCCGAACATGACTTCCGAGCCGACGCCCGAGCTGTCGTATCCCCTGGACGCGACGGTGTAGAGCCGTTGCGCATCTGTTTCCGCCATCAGGATCATCGCATGGTGGATGCCGAAATGGCGTTCCAGGCATTCCAGCGAAAGTTCCAGAAGGCTTTCCAGATCCTCGCAACCGTCCAGTTCGCCCATGCAGCGGCGGACCACGGCGAGAAGGTAATGCTCGGCCGGGGCCGGCAGAAGCTTCCAATAGGATGCAGCCTCAACGGAGCGCACCTTGTAGATGTCCGCACCGAGCAGCCGGAAAACCCCTTCCATTCCGTGATGAGAGGCAATTCCCGCCAGTTTCGCCTTCATCACCTCAAAGACCGGCCCCCCGGTGCGGGTCTCCTCATAATCGAGGTCGAGGCGATGCACCGCCAACGTGACGGGATCGGTAACCAGGACCGTCGCCATTCGCGTCAACAGCACGTTCCGACGCGTCTTGTTGAAGAACTGGTAGCTGAGAGCAACGTGCTGGCTGTCGACGTAATGCACCTGGGATATCATCGAGACGTTCGGAACGCCGTCGGCATCGCAGGTGGCCAGGAAGGCGGCGACGATACCCTCCATCGACCGGCGCAGGCTTTCGAGAGGGATATCCGTCATTTGCGCACCGGACTTCCCGCTCCGGGGCCGGGCGTCTGCGTAAATGCCTGTTCGGGAACGAACGTCACGGTCACCACGTCGCTTGGATCGAAGGTCGAATAGGCCTGCGCAACCTGCGGCGGGAGCCCGAGTTCATTCAGCTCGTGACCGGAAACGGCACATTGGCGAGCGACTTCCGCGAAATCGTCCGGATCGGCCGGAACTATGGCGGCTTTGCCTGCCTTCACCTGAAACGAGGCATGATCGACGGCACGGCTGAACGTCACGGCGACACCACTGCCGGCGGTGATGGCGGCCAGCAAACGCTCGTTCGGCTTGCGGTCAAGATAGGTGCGGATTGTGCAAGCGGCGTCGATGCGCGCGCCGAGCCCGATACCGGCAACAGGTCTTCCATCTGCTTCCCGGGCACCGAGAATGATGCAGGCCCCTCCCTGCGCGAGCGCAATCAGGTCGGGCGGAAGGAGTTGTTCGTCCGATGGACGCGCATCGCTGCCGACGGTGCCATCGGAACCCTGAGACTGCGATCCGGACAATTTCCCATCCATGAATGCATACCGGCGTAGGTTGAAGACGAAGATTTCTGCGCTTCTTTTTCGATTTTGTCCACACGAAGCTACGTTGGTCGGCCCGAAACGATCCAAAGCTCCGGTTGACGGCTGATCTGGCGGCAGCGGGAAGAGCGGGAGGCCGGATCCGGTTTTTCCGTGAGCACCGGCCTACGGGCCGACACCAAACAAAAACCCCGCCGAAGCGGGGTTTTCAAAGTCTCGATTGCCTGGCGGCTTACTTCAGCGGCGCCAGCACCATCACCATTTGGCGGCCTTCCAGCTTGGGATTGGATTCCACCTTGGCGATTTCCGCAGTTTCCTCACGGACCTTGTTCAGCAGTTTCATGCCGAGGTCCTGGTGCGCCATTTCACGGCCGCGGAACCGGAGCGTGACCTTCACCTTGTCTCCGTCGTTGAAGAAACGCAGCATGTTCTTCATCTTCACCTCATAGTCATGGGTGTCGATGTTCGGACGCATCTTGATCTCCTTGATCTCGACGGTCTTCTGCTTCTTACGGGCTTCTGCGGCTTTCTTCTGAGCCTGGTACTTGTACCGGCCATAGTCCAGGATCCTGCAGACGGGCGGATTGGCGTTGGGCTGGATTTCGACAAGATCCAGACCTGCATCCATGGCGATATCCATCGCCTCTTCGGTCGGCACGACGCCGCGGTTGGCGCCTTCATGATCAATCAACTGGACTTCGCGAACGCGAATTTCGTGGTTGGTGCGCGGGCCTTCCTTCGTGGGTGGCGGGGCGCGGAACGGACGGCGAATGGTCGCAATCTCCTCTATGGTTTCAACGTAGTGTCATGGTTTGGTTCGGCGCATACAAAAATAGCCTCGGAACACGTGTGCCAAGGTTACTTTTTGCGTCAGCCACGACGCCGGTGTCTAAGCTCCTGCGAAACCGGCGAAAAGTCAACCAAAATCGGTGGTTTCGAGGATTCCTGCGCGTCTGATGACGTGTCAGCGATACGGGGGTCTGGTGCGTTTGCAGCGGCGATGATCCGGAACCCGGTTGTAATCGCCACGGTGAGGAGGCAAGTAAGGAGACACATTCTCGTTTTCAAGGAAAGGCTTGGCGCTTGGACGGTGGAAAGCTTCTGTTTCAACTTTTCAGGATCGTCCTGGGGTTCATTGCCGGCCTGATCGCCTGTGGGCTTTTTCTTGCCTGGGGATTCTTTCAGGCCGCGCATCCGGGCGACGACCCGATCGCCTTTGCCACGATGGTCGGCACCGGGCTTGTAAGCGCCAGCGTCATCGGTGCCACGGCACTGGTGCCGGCTGCCGCGGCAATCGCAATCGCGGAAGCCGCCCGGTTGCGGGGCGTCATCTATCATGTCGGCATGGCGGGCGGTATGGCCTATGTCATCTGGACACTTGGCGCCTATTCGGTGGAGGGCGGTCTGCGCCCCGGAAGCGCCGTTGCCATCGCCGCCGGCTTCCTGGCGGGGGCGGTCTATTGGCTGGTTGCCGGCCGAATGGCGGGATGCTGGCACAGACGGGCACAGGCCCGCGATGAGCGGGAAAGCTGACGTTCCGTACCTGGCGCATGGTGCAAAGGTTTTGCCCCCGCTGTTAAAAGCGCGATTGGCATCCTTAGATCAATATGGAAAGAACCGCCTCCTGCGTTGAGAAAGCTTGAATACTGTCCTTTCCAGCTCGATCTGAACGTACATTTTTATGGATCCGTACCCTAGAGATCGCCGTCCTTCAGCGCCTCCCGGGCAGCCTGATAATGGTCTTCGCGAAGATGTCCGCGGATCATGGCAATGGCCGCCAGCAGAACCGTCGCATCGTCGCCAAAGCCGATGCCCGCGATGAAA
>NZ_JBNKYW010000244.1:0-3629 GCF_050301095.1 Roseibium sp. | reverse complement strand
CCGCCGGCGCGGGCGATGCGGACATGGGCCGCCGAGGCGACGGCGATCCAGGCGCGGGGCATTTCCTACGTCTCGTCTGCAATCGCGTAGACCCGAAGCTGGTGGCCGTCCGGGTCGGTGGCGACAAAGCTGCGGCCGAAGTCGAGATCGGCGGGCGGCATGACGATCTCGGCGCCCTTCGATGTCCAGAGCAAATGCGTGTCGTCGACGTCCTTGTTGCTGTGGACCCTTATGCCGATCTCGCTGCCGCCGACGACGCCTTCCGGGGCCGGTTCCACGCCGTCCTTCTTCCAGAGGCCGAGGGCCGGGCCGGAGGGGAGGACAAAGAGAACGAAGGTCGGGCTCGCCTCGACCGGCGCGCAGCCGAAGATCGTCTCGTAGAAGCGGGCGGTCTCCGCCGGATCGGTGACATGGAGAAGGAGGGTGCTGATGCCGTTCATGTTTATGCTCCAGTTGGGTTTTGGCTGGAGCCGGTTCTAAAACGGCATGCTGTCAGTTTCTGGCAGTATCAGATGTCGCGGGCCGGAATTTTTTCTAACTTACGCCATTCCTTCTCCAGAACCCGGCGCCTCTTCGGATAGCGCTCGTCCAGCATTTCGGCATGGTCGATCCGGTCGGTGCGGAAATGGCGGAAGGCCTCGCGCCGCTCGCACCAGGCAATCAGCAGCCGCACCTGGTCGAAATATCCGAGGGCGACCGGCCAGACGGTCCGCTGCGACGACGTGCCCCTGGCGTCCCGGTAGGTAAGGTCGAGCTTGTGCTCGGTCCGGATCGCCTTGCGCAGGAGCGCCGCGTCCACTCTGTCGGCGGCGATATTGGCGCCCGGGCCGACAAGCAGCGGCGAGACCTCCAGCTCGTCCCGCAAATCCGGCGGCAGGACCGCCGCAAGGCGCGCCAGCGCCCCCTTGGCGGCGCTCTTCAACCTCTCATCCCCTCGTGCGGCCACCCAGCGGGATCCCAGCACAATGGCCTCGATTTCTTCCGGCGGGAACATCAGCGGCGGTAGCAGGAAGCCGGGTTTCAGCACATAGCCCACCCCCGGCTCGCCCTCGATCGTCGCCCCCAGCGCCTGCAGGCTGGCAATGTCCCGGTAGAGCGTGCGGATACTCACTCCAAGCTCTTCCGCCAGCACCTTGCCGCTCACCGGCCTCCGGTGACGGCGCAGCACCTGGAGAAGATCGAAAAGGCGTTCGGATCGGGACATGGCGGTGTTTTATTGAGATTGCTTGCTTTGCTGAAGGCCATTTGATGTCTGCTCAAGAAAACGCTGCATCTCTTCCAGCATATGATCGTGGAACGGGTTCCAGTGGATCCGTAGGAGGTCCGCTGCCGGGATGTTCAGGACAGATTTTTCGCCGCGCAGCACCAACGATCCGAGCTGGAGTTCGGAGATTTCAGGCTGCCGGATGTGGCCGTAGAGAGGATCCTCTTCCCTGAAGGGCAGGGCGATGTGCGAGAGGGAATAGATGTCGCTCGGCCACGCCGCCGCCAACGGTGTTGTCACCGGTAAAGCGGTGCCGGGTGCGAAGGACTCGCGCACGACACTCGCGTCCCCCTTGCCCGCGTTCGTGATCACCTGCACCGTGTAGCTGCGGTCAACGTCCGCCTTGATCGGATCCAGAATGGGCGCCGGGTCGAAGGAAAACAGGGGCGTGCCGGCAATTGCCCGGTTGATGTCGAAGAGCACCAGTTCGGAGCCGTTGTCAGCCAAGCGGTTGTACAGTTTGGCGACGAGGTCCTGCGGGCGAACCGTTGCGTCGACGACGGAGGAAAACCCCTGGATCGGTGGAATCTCCTTCAACTTTCCGGCCGCTTCCACTGTGGTGAGAGCTGCCTGTATCTGCTGAGTCAGCTGCCAGGTGACGTAGCCCGCGTTCACGGTGAAAGAGGAATATTTGTAAGGGTCGTATTCCGGGAGAACGGAATTCCAGGCGAGCTTCTGCAGGCCAAGGACATGGCCCAGTCTGATCAGCCATCTGGCATAGGCGGCCGCCGGGGTAATGCCGATTGCGGGCGAAAGAATGCTGACACCCGTCACCTTCGGGAACGTCGCATCCTCGGCCTGCCTGAGCGCATAGAGCACGGCCAGCGCCGCGCCGTTCGAATAGCCGACGATATAGACCGGGCGATCCGGGGCCAGGCCGTGAAGATGTTTCACGCCGAGTTCTGTCGCGGCAAACATGTCCTGCCAGGTGATGTCGAGCAGGCCGGACGGCGCGGTTCCGTGCCCCGGCAGGCGGAGCCCCAGGACCGTATAGCCGTTTTCATTCAAGGCCGTTCCGACGGACTTCAGGCTGTAAGGGGAATCCGACATGCCATGGAGCAGCAGAACGGTTGCCCGCGGTTCTTCCGCTTTCAGCAGGAAACTCCGGTTCCAGTTCCGCTGCCAGCGCGCCGGATCCGAGACGCTTCCCGGCTGAAAGCGGTTGATCTCGTCGTGGTTCCCCCAAGCAGTTTCCTGGATGATCTTGTCATCGAGTTCCCGGAAAAGCCGGTCTTCGAGCGCCAGATAGTCCTCAAATGTTGTTATGCCGGCATCCGCCGTGAATTCTTCCTTCAGCGGTTCCGTATGCCAACTGGAAAGGTCGGACTGTCCGGTAAGGTAAATCACGCCGATGACAACGATGGCGAGCACGGCGCCGAGGCTCATGATCAGCGAAATTTTGGTCAACCACCAGATTCGGCGAATGGTCCGAAGGACGCCCATGCAATTTCCCTATCTCGGTCTGCCGGCACCTCACATGCCGCATGCTGGCAAATATGCGAATGACCTTCTTGGATTCCGTTTCATATGTCCATGCCCTGCCGGACTTTCACGGAGCCATGCGCTAAGTTGTTCATTCATCCGGTGAAAACAGCAGGGGAGGGTTCGAGGTTGCTGTGGGTCAAGGTCAGACAAGTCGATCGTTCGAGCCGACGACCGAAACGGTAAAGAGGGTTGAAAAGGATTTTGGGAAAACCAGCGGGAGCGGCGCGCTGCACAGAAAGGAAAATGGCGGAGAGACAGGGATTCGAACCCTGGGTACCCTCGCGGGCACAACGGTTTTCGAGACCGCCCCGTTCAACCACTCCGGCACCTCTCCGCGGTACTTTGAGATAAACGGGTCTCAAGTGGCGCGGAACATAGACACACTCGGCGCGGCCTGCAAGCCCGGAAATGCGTTCTTTTGAAAGAATGTGGATTAGACCGTCTGAGTGGCCTTTCTGCAGGGTAAAGGGCGGAAAGGAAACGGGAATTCGGGTCGAGGTCTGATCGGCGAGCCTGAGATTGTCCTGTCATCAGGTCCGTTTGGGTCCCCTGTAGTCTTCTTCCCGCGCCCGAATATCCGGTGCCCTGGGAAGGGGGCGCGGCGGATCAAAAGGTCCGGCGCCGGATAAGTGATTCAGAAAGTTCGGATTTTGCGCCGGAATGTGCGGATTTCCGTTTGACATCGCGTGCGCGCCGACTATATTGCGCGGGCTCGAAAAGGTTCGCTTTTTCGGGTTTTGTTTGTCGTTCAAGGCCTGCCGGGCTTTTCAAAGCTTCACGCGCAACCCGACACAAAGACTTGTCTGACCGGATCATTCCGGAGGGACGGGCGCCTCGGTTCGACCTGAAAGCAGCCAGCTCCGATTTCGGCAGCTGGCGT
>NZ_JBNKYW010000243.1:0-13813 GCF_050301095.1 Roseibium sp. | reverse complement strand
GACCCGAAGGGCGTCTATCACCCCATGACGGACGTGATCCACAAGGTGCTGAACGACATCACCGTGGATGACTGGGACATCACCATCGGCGGCGACAGCCACACCCGCATGTCCAAGGGCGTTGCCTTCGGCGCAGACAGCGGCACCGTGGCGCTTGCCCTGGCAACCGGTGAAGCCACCATGCCGATCCCGGAATCCGTCAAGGTGAACATCGTCGGCTCGCAGGACACCACCGGCCTGATGACCGCCCAGGAGCTGGAAGCGATGGCCGCGACGGTGATTTCACCGACCGTCGACGGCGCTTATCAGTCCGGCTGCCACACCGCCTCTGTCTGGGACCTGAAGGCGCAGGCCAACATCCCCAAGCTCATGAGCTTCATGAACAGGTTCGGCCTGATCACAGCCCGTGACCCCAAGGGCGTCTATCATCCGATGACGGATGTGATCCACAAGGTGCTCAACGACATCACCATCGATGACTGGGCGATCATCATCGGCGGCGACAGCCACACCCGCATGTCCAAGGGCGTTGCCTTCGGCGCGGATTCGGGCACCGTCGCCCTGGCGCTTGCCACCGGTGAAGCCACCATGCCGATCCCCGAATCGGTGAAAGTTACCTTCAAGGGCACCATGAAGGACCACATGGACTTCCGCGATGTTGTCCATGCGACCCAGGCTCAGATGCTGAAGCAGTTCGGCGACAACGTCTTCCAGGGCCGCATCATCGAGGTCCATATCGGAACCCTGCTCGCCGACCAGGCCTTCACGTTCACGGACTGGACGGCCGAGATGAAGGCCAAGGCCTCCATCTGCATTTCCAACGACGATACGCTGATCGAGTCGCTCGAGATCGCCAAGAGCCGCATCCAGATCATGATCGACAAGGGAATGGACAACGACGCCAGGACGCTCCAGGGCCTGATCGACAAGGCCGACAAGCGCATTGCCGAGATCCGCTCCGGTGAAAAACCGGCGTTGACCCCTGATGACAACGCCAAGTACTTCGCGGAAGTCGTCGTCGATCTCGATCAGATCGACGAACCGATGATCGCCGATCCGGACGTCAACAACGCGGATGTCTCCAAGCGTTACACCCACGACACGATCCGGCCGGTCTCCTACTACAGGGGCGAGAAGAAGGTCGATCTCGGCTTTGTCGGTTCGTGCATGGTCCACAAGGGCGACATCAAGATCGTTGCCCAGATGCTGAAAAACCTCGAGAAGGCAAACGGCAAGGTCGAGTTCAAGGCGCCTCTCGTGGTTGCCGCCCCGACCTACAACATCATCGACGAGCTGAAGGCGGAAGGCGACTGGGAGACGCTGGAGAAATACTCCGGCTTCGAGTTTGACGACGCGACGCCGAAGAACACCGCCCGGACCGAATACGAGAACATTCTCTACCTCGAGCGCCCAGGCTGTAACCTGTGCATGGGCAACCAGGAAAAGGCCGCCAAGGGCGACACGGTTCTGGCAACCTCCACCCGCCTCTTCAAAGGCCGCGTGGTGGAAGACAGTGCGGACAAGAAGGGTGAATCCCTGCTGGCCTCGACACCGGTCGTTGTCCTTTCCGCAATTCTCGGCCGCACCCCGAGCATTGAGGAATACAAGGCTGCCGTGGAAGGGATCAATCTCACCAAGTTCGCTCCGCCGCTCCAGAAACCGGCTGCTTCAAGGTCGGTTCATTTCTAAGAACGCTTAGGCCTATAAATCCGCGGCCGCTGACGCCCGCCTGCCCCGGCTGAACAACCGGGACAGACGGGTGCCGGCGGCCGTCTTTTCGTTTGAGCAGGGCGAGACAACCCGGAGCACCGCGGCTCTGCGAGACAAAGCACCCTGGGCACAACCGCAGGTTCGACCTGAAGTAGCGAACCCTGTTGTCGGCAGCTGTCTATTGCCTGGGGTCGCGATATCGGTAATAAAACCGATATGCGCCGATTTTTTATCGCTATTGTCTTTTTGCTTTTTCCTGCAAGCCTGATCCCGTCCAACGCCCAGGAGGCGGTGGAGGAGCCCTACCAGATCGGCAAGTCAGGCGAGGATTATCTGCGTTCCATCCGCCTGCGCGGCGTCGACCCGGACGTCACCTATTTCGACCCCTCTGCGCCTGCGCCGGATCTCGATACCGAGCAGCAGCCGGAACGTCCGCAGGAAGACAAGAAAGACAAGCCCATCGAGACGGGCCGCTGGACCACGGGGCTGATCGCCGGTGCCCTGCTTCTGGCCATCGGCTACATGTTCCTGAGGTTCGGTGGCGGCTTGACGGTTTCGCTTGGCCGGAATTCGGAAAACCCCGGCCGGGACGGACCGAGGAAGCCGTCCGTGCGTCCCGACTGGGCGGAAAGGACTGGCACCTTTGACGAAATCCTGCGCATTGAGGACCGCCGCCGCGCGCTTGTGCTGCTGATGCACAAGGCTCTGGCAGCAATGGCAACGGCAAACGGCGTCCTGATGCAGCGCAGCTGGACGGCACGGGACGCCCTCCGGCACATTCCGGGTGACCAGACCCACCGCGACATTCTGCGGTCGCTGGTTCTGGCCAGCGAACTGGTGCAGTTCGGTGGGCGCGACATCACGGAGGACGAATTCCGGACCCACGTCGGCAATTGCCGCCAGTTGCTGGGACCCGGCGTCACATGAGCGATACGGCAACAACCCCGAACGCCCGCCCGCTGCGGCTCGAGACCGTGATCATCGCCGTGATCTGCGTGATCGCGCTGGCCATCGGCTGGTATCTTTATTCGCAGCGCCAACAGACACTGCGCAGCTCGCCCGCGGGCCTTGACGGCCTGCAGATCTGGCTCGCCTCGAACGGCGTCAGCGCGCAGAATTTTTCCGGCGGCTGGCCGATTGACCAGACGGCCGTCGGCCTGTTGATCCTGCCGGTTTACGACACCATCCTCGACGAGGACCGCGAGCCTCCCCAGACCAAGGAAGAACTGCTGCAGCAGCAGGACGAGTTCGACCGGAGCAGCAAGGTGCTCGCCGGCAAGGCCGAGAAGGTTCCGGCGCTCATCGTCCTGCCGAAATGGCGAAGCGGCATGCGCCTGACGGGTCTTGCCCATCCCGTCCTCAACGTCGAACAGCCGCGGCTTCAGGCGCTCATGCGCCAGGTCACCGGCGACCGCAGCTTCAAGGCTTTTTCCGCAAAAGACCCGTTTACGGATATCCGGTACCGCGCCGAGGACGGCGAGAGCCTGACGGCGGAACTTTATGCGGCGCAGCTTTTCAGTAGCGACCACTGCGAACCGGTCCTGGGCACCAGTGACGCCATGCTGCTTGCCGATTGTCCGCTCGACGCGGTCTCGATCGACCAGGACGAGCGCGTGCTGGTTCTCTCCGACCCGGACCTTCTGAACAACCACGGCCTGCGCCTTGGCGACAACGCGAGGATCGTACTCGATTTCATTCGCTCAACCGCGGAAGAGCGCAATGTCATCATCGATTACAGCCAGTCCTCCTGGCTGCGCGATCCGACCAGACAGCCCGAAAGAGAACGGACCTGGGACGACCTGATGCGTTTTTTCGGACCGCCGTTTCTCACGCTTTGGCTGGGCGCGGCCCTGGCCATGGCCCTGTTTCTGTGGCGCGGCGCGCTCAGATACGGCCCGATCCTCTCCGGCGAGACCGCTCCCAGCGCCAGCAAGGTGCTGGCGGTGCGCGCCCGGGCGCGGCTGATGCGGCTGTCCGGTCAGGACGGTGCGCTGGTGCGAGATTATGCGGCGGCCCGGCTGTCGGCCACGGCGGCGGCCCTGTTCGGGCCCGCCCTCGCCCGGCACTATGCCGGCGAACAGCAGTTTCTGGAATTTGCCGAACGGCGGCACCCGGCGGAGGCACAGCATCTCCGCAGGGTCCTGGACGAAATCCGGCGGCTGCCGGACCATGTGCCGGCGTCCGGAGCGATCCATCTGATAGATGAACTGGAACAGGTTTTGGAGCATTTGACCCATGACGCTTGAAGCCCTGCGAGACCGCACGGATGCCTTGAGAAACGAGATCGGCCGGACCGTGCTCGGTCAGGAGGACGTTGTCGAACTGCTGCTGGTCGCGCTGTTCGCACGCGGCCACGTCCTGCTCGAAGGGCCTCCCGGCACGGCGAAGACCCTGCTTGCCCGCAGCTTCGCCGCCGCCCTTGCCCTCGATTTCGGCCGCATCCAGTTCACGCCGGACCTGATGCCCGGCGACGTGCTCGGCACCTCCATCTTCGACTTCCGCACCAACGCCTTCGTCCTGACCAAGGGGCCGGTGTTCTCGCAGGTGCTGCTTGCCGACGAAATCAACCGCGCACCGCCAAAGACCCAGGCCGCCCTTCTTCAGGCGATGAGCGAGCGCACGGTCAGTATCGACGGCACCGATCATTCGCTCGGGAAAGAGTTCATCGTGGTGGCCACGCAGAACCCCATCGAACAGCAGGGCACCTATCCGCTGCCGGAAGCCCAGCTTGACCGGTTCCTCTTCAAGATCGTCATCGACTTCCCGCCGGAGGGGATCGAGATGGCGATCCTGCGCCAGCATGCCGCCGAGCCGATCGAGGCCGGACTGGAAACCCAGAGCCTCGCCAAGGTGCTGGACGCCGCCGCACTGGCGGAAACCCGCGATCTGGTCGACAGCATCATCCTGAAGGACGACATCCTGGCCTATATCCTCCGCCTGGTCCGGGCGACGCGGGAAAGCTCGGAAATCGCCTTCGGGGCGTCAACACGCGCCGCCGATGCGCTGGCGACGGCAGCAAGGGCGACGGCAGCGCTCAACGGCCGCGACTATGCCATTCCCGACGACGTCAAACGGCTGTTCATTCCGGCCCTGCGTCACCGCATCGTCCTGGGCCCGGCCGCGGAAATCGAAGGCCGCAGCCCGGAACAGGTCTTGGAAAACATTCTCAACCAGATCGAGGCCCCACGCTGATCAGGCCGTCCAAAAGATTGCTGGCGCTTGCCCTGATTGCGCTTTTCCTGTCGGTGATCGCAGTCGCCGCCGGTCCTGCGCCGCGTGAAGCCGCGGCTGTGCCGTGGATCCTGCTGGGTGTTGTCACCGCGCTCGACCTGGTGCTGTCTTTCCGGCGCCCGAAAGCCGTCTCCTTCGAGGCCCCGCCGGAGATCTTCGTCGGCGAGACCGTCGCCTTGCGCATCGGCATCGAAGGCGCGCCTGCAAACCTTCGGGCGCGTCTGGACTGGCCGGAAGGGGTGCAGGGCAGCGGCGAAATCGCCTTTGAGCCCGGCCCGGACGGCACAATGACCGCGACGGTTCCCTGCCGGGCCAAACGCCGGGGCCTGTGGCGGTTCGAGCATATCTGGCTGTTGTGGGCCTCGCGCCTCGCGCTCCTGGAATTCGTGCCCCGGCTGACCGTCGGCGCCGAGCTGCGGGTCGTGCCCAACATCCGCCTCGTCCAGTCCGGCCAGATCACCACGACGGTGCTGTCGACCCTCTACGGCGTCAAGGAAAACCGCGCCATCGGCGAGGGCTCGGAATTCCAGCAGCTGCGCGACTTCGTGCCCGGCATGGACATCAAGACCATCGACTGGAAGCGGTCGGCCCGCCGCCGCTCGCTGGTGGCCAAGGAGCTGAGGGCCGAACGCAACCATCATGTCATCGTCGCGCTCGACAACGGTTACCTGATGCGAGAGGAGATCGGCGGCCAGCCCAAGATCGACCACGCGGTGACGGCTGCCCTTGCCACCGCCTGGGCGGCGGCCATCGGCGGCGATCTGGTCGGCTATTACTCCTATGACGTCCAGCCGCGCACCTTTGCCGCGCCTTCTCCCGGCCGCAAGGCCTTCGCCCGGCTGCGCAACTGGACGGCGGAACTCGATTACGTCAGCCGCGAGACCAACCATACGCTGGCCTTGAGCGAATTGAACGCCCGCACACCCAAGCGCAGCCTGATTATCATCTTCACCGATTTCATCGACACCACCTCCGCCGAACTCCTGATCGAGAACATCGGCATTCTGGCCAAGCGTCACCTGCTGATTTTCGTCGCCATCCGCGATCCCGATCTGGAAGCGCTGGTCGAAACCGCGCCCGGCGACCTGGAAGGCGCCGCCGCGCTGGTGGCGGCCAACCAGTCGCTGCACGAACGCCGTCTCGTGTTCGAGCGGCTCTCCAGGATGGGCGTCACCATCATCGACGCCAAACCCGATGCGATCACGCCCCGGCTGATTTCGGCCTATCTGGAAATCAAGGCACGGGAGCTGATCTGATGGACGGCAACGACCTCATGCGTTCGGCGCGCTTCCGCAAAGAGCGGGAGGCTGACTGGCGGCGGCTCGAGAGCCTCGTGCTCGCGGCAGAAAGCCGTGGCCTGAAGCACATGGGCTTTGCCGAGACGCGGGACCTGGCCGCGCTTTACCGGCAAGCCACCACGTCGCTGGCCATCGCCCGCGAAATCTCGCTCGACAAGGCCCTCCTGGGCTACCTGGAGGCCCTGACCGCGCGCGCGTATCTGTGCGTCTACGCGCCCCAGCAACGCCTCGGCGGCCTCCTGGAACGGTTCCTGCGGCAAGGCGCGCCGCAGGCGATGCGCCGCTCGTGGCTCTTCATCCTTCTCGGGTTTCTGTGCATGGGGCTCGGTGCGCTGGCGGGTTATCTGCTTTATCTGGAAAACAACGACTGGTTCTATGTCTTCATGCCGTCCGAATTGGGTGGCGGACGGGGCCCGGACGCGACGACGGAATCCTTGCGCGACTCCATCTACGGCCATGACACCGGGTCGACCGGGCTCGGCGCCTTTGCCACCTACCTGTTCTCGCACAACACCCGGATCGCCATCTTCGTCTTCGGTCTCGGTGTCTTCGCCTGCGCCCCGGCAATCCTGCTGACCTTCTACAACGGCCTCATTCTGGGAGCCTTCCTTGCGCTTCACGTCGACCGGGGCCTCGGACCGGACATCGCCGGCTGGCTGTCGATCCACGGCGTGACAGAAATTTCCGCCGTATGCATCGCCTGCGGCGGCGGCCTGAAACTCGGAGCCGCCGTGCTCTTTCCCGGTCAATGGACACGGGCCGAGGCGCTGCGTCTGGCCGGGCGCGACGCGGTGAAGCTTGCCATCGTTGCCGCGCTGATGCTCGTGGTCGCAGCCCTGCTGGAAGGCTTTGCCCGCCAGCTGGTTCAGGACATCACCCTGCGCTTCGCCGTCGGCTGGGGCGTCGGCGCGCTCTGGCTGGGCTGGTTTGTCCTCGGCGGACGGAGGCAAAGATGATCCTGCGCCGCTGGAGAGAGAAGAGAAAGGCGAGGCCTTCGCCCGATATCCTGATGCCGCCGGAAGGCGTCGCGCTCACGCTGCCAATCGCGGGTGTCGGCGTGCGCATGGCCGCCCAGATCACCGACATCGTCATCACCCTGATCGCGGCGATCGCGCTTGTCGTTCTGCTGGAAGTTCTCGACGTGACGAGACCGGAAACGGTGATTGCGATCGGATCCCTGCTCTTTTTCCTGATCCGCGTACCCTACTACGTGTGCACCGAGCTCGTGTGGAACGGACAGACGCTCGGCAAGAAGTTCATGAAGATAAAGGTCGTCTCCCATGACGGCGGCCCGCTGACCGCTCATGCCCTGGTGTTGCGCAACATGATGAAGGAAGCAGAGATCTTCCTGCCCGGCACCCTGCTCCTGACCATGTCCGCCGCCTCGCCGCTGGAAGGGCTCGCCTCCTTCGCCTGGGTTGCGATGGCGCTGATGATCCCGCTCTTCAACCGCCACCGCCGCCGTCTCGGCGACATGATGGCCGGCACCCATGTAATCCACCTGCCGGTGCCGGTACTCTTGAAAGATCTCGCCGACGGAACCCCGGTTTTGGGGGAATCAGGCGAGAAATTCGTCTTCCTGTCCCATCAGCTCGATCACTACGGTGCCTTCGAGCTGCAGACCCTCGAATCCCTATTGCGCGTCCAGGGCACCCCTCCCGGCGCGCAGGCCGCCCGCCAGCGCGAGGCCACCATCGAGGCCATCGTGGAAAAGATCCGCAAGAAGATCGGCTATGCCGACCCGGTCAAGCCCGCCGACCGCCTGCGTTTCCTGCAGGCGTTCTACAACGCCCAGCGCAAGCACCTTGAGCAGCGCCAGCTCTTCGGCGACCGGCGCGAGAACAAACATTACGCCCAGGACGAGGACGCCTGAGGTGGGAAGTTTTTTTGACGAAATGATTAGTTGATTGGAGATTTTTGAATGACGGAAATTGCAATTTCAGGGCCGGCAAGGTTGCCACTTGGTATCGGCTCGATCATTGGCGACACTTTCTCGATTTTCTTCAGGCGTTTCCTTGCGGTCACCTTCATAGCGCTCATCCCCAACGTTATTGGGATCCTTCTGTCCGCGTGGTCCGTCGGCCTCTCTGCCGTGGTCGGGATGGAAAAGCCGGATTTTTCCGGAATAGACACCATTCCCTATACGATCTCCATGATCGTAAACGTTGCGGTCTACGCCGTGGCGACGGCGCTGCTCGTCCAACTCGCCTATGACGCCAAGCTGCAGCGGCCAGTGCGGCTCGGACGCTATTTCGGGCCGGCATTTTCCACCGCCCTGCCGGTTATCGTTCTCTCCGTTGCCGCGATGCTGCTTTCCATACTGGCTCTCGTCTTTCTGGTCGTACCGGGTCTCTGGGTCATGGCCGTCTTTTCCGTCACGGTTCCCGCCGTGGTCATCGAACGGGTCGGCTTCCGCGGGCTGGGCCGCAGCGCGGAACTCACCAAGGAGTATCGCTGGCCGATCGTTGTGCTGGCTCTTCTGTCGCTCCTCTGCCAGTTCGCATTCGGCTGGGGTGCCCAGTATCTCGCCGCAATTCTGGGCACCGTTTCCGGCATGCTTCCGGCCGCCGTTTTCTATGCAGTGGTTGCCGCAGTCGGGACAGGCCTGACGGGCCTCCCGGCGGCCCTGATCTATGCGCGCCTGCGCGAGATCAAGGAAGGCGTTACTGTCGACCAGATTGCCGCGGTGTTCGACTGACAGGTGGATCTTGAGCTCCGCGTCCTGCCCGTTATAGTGGCAAGCACTTCATTTTACGTCTTATTTGAAAGTGGAAGATTTGGACAACCAGCAAGCAGATCCTGCCGGCACCCTGCCAGGCGCCGGAGAACCACTCAGTGCCCCTAACGATCCTTCCGTTTCCACACCAAAGGTTCCGCTTGGTGTTGGGTCGATCATCGGTGACACTTTCTCGATTTTTTTCAGGAAATTTCCGGCAATCTACCTGTTGGGATTGCCACCGCTCGTGCTCGGGATGCTGCTCCCCGCCATTCTCCTGGGTTTTGGTATCGGGCTGACGAATTTTGAATCCCGGGAAATGGACGTAGGACTGGTCATTCCCATCGTCCTGATGGCAGTACTTATCTTCGCCAGCTATGCGGTGATGACCGCCTTGCCTGTACAACTGGCCTATGATGCCAAACTTGGCCAGAAAATGCGGGTCGGCCGGTATTATCGTGTGGCGCTGATGGCTGTTGCTCCGATCCTGATCCTGAGCCTGGGGGTATTTCTTGTTCTGGCCGCAGTGGTGTTCCTGGTCGGCTTCCTGACGATGATGATACCCCTCCTCAAACTGTTGGTCATACCGGCGGTTCTTTGGGTCCTGGCGATGTTCTCGCTCATGGTTCCGGCCGTTGTTATAGAACGGGCCGGACTGCGCGGCCTGGCCCGCAGCGCCGGTCTCACAAAGGGGTACCGGTGGCCTGTGTTGGGCACTCTTGTGCTGACCGGCATTTGCTCCGCCATTCTGAACGGGGTGATCGGATTTCTGGTCGGGTTCATCGGGAGCCTGATCAGCGATCTTGTCGCCAATATCCTGGTCGCAACGATCTATCCCACGTCCCTCGCCACCTTCGGAATTGCCGTTGCCCTCACCTACGCCCGCCTGCGCGAGATCAAGGAAGGCGTCAGCGTCGACCAGATCGCCGCCGTGTTCGAATGACGCCGGAGATTGCAATATCAGGGCCGCGAAGGATACCGCTCGGGGTCGGCGTGCTCCTTGGCGAGAGTTTCTCGATCCTCTTCAGGCACTTCTTCGCCGTGCTCCTGCTCGGCTTTCTGCCCAGTCTGCTCGGCCATTATCTGGTGGATCTTCTTGCCGAGTTTGCCGCGGCAAACGATCTTTTCGGGCAAAGCTCCTATTTCAACCGCAAGCTTCTCACACTCGGCCTGAAAATGATTGCCGGTCTTGCCGTCTATGCCCTGACAACCGCGCTGCTGATACAACTGGTCTACGACGTGAAGCTGCGCCGGCCGGTCCGCTTGCGCCGCTATCCTGGCCCCGCTCTGCGGGCTACGGTTCCGATTGTCCTGTCGTGCATCGTCGTGATAGCGCTTCTGGCAGCGATCGTGTATCCCATCGAGATCTTCGATTTTTCCGGCACAATCCTGCTCATGATCGTGTTGCCGACAACCTTGCTGATTGTCCTCCTGGTCTGCACCGCATTCTCGCTCACCCCACCCGCAATCGTCATCGAGCGCGCCGGATTCAGAGGGTTGGGACGCAGCATTTTCCTTACGCGGAACTATCGCCTGCCGATTGCCGGAGCCCTTTTCTTGATGTCCATCATCTATTTCTTCATCAGCACGGCGCAGACACTGGCGATCATATTGGGCGGCTTCGTTGAAAGCGGAGAGTTCGCGTTGTTGATGATGGTTGCCCTGCCGGCCACGATTGCCACGGTCCTGTTGGCAATCCTGACTTCACTCATCTACGCCCGGCTTCGCGAGCTCAAGGAAGGCGTCAGCGTCGATCATCTCGCCAATGTATTCGAGTAGGCAGGCATTCCCGGACGTTTGAAAGCTCGTCCTGATCTGAGGAAGTCACGCAGTCCGAATCCCGGCGGAACAGGGCCGGGCAGGATTTTCAGCCTATTGCTGTTTGCTTGAGCCCTTCCGGGAAGCGCACTATGGTGAAAAACAAAAAACGACAATCACGGCTGGCAATTCCGGCAAGGCCTGCCGGACGTGACCTGACAGTACCGCAAAGCCCATTTTGAGAATTTGATTGAACTGAACGGAGCCATCCAATGACTGACTCGACCCTTAGCCAACCCAAGGCCGCTCTTGGTGTCGGCTCGTTAATCAGCGAAAGCTTCTCGATCCTCTTCGGAAAATTCATTCCGGTTATCATTATCGGTTTCGTGCCGACGCTGATCGGCTTCCTGATATCCGGTGCCCTGAACGGCTTCGACGTCGCGCTTGGCCTTCAGACACAGGACTTTTCCGGACCCGGCAGCGTAATCAGCAGCATTCTGGCAATTGTCATCAACATGGTGGTCTATGCCATCACGACGGCCCTGCTGGTGCAGCTGGCATACGACGCCAAACTGTCCCGCCCGGTTGAAATCGGCCGGTACATCGGCCCTGCCCTCAGTTCGATCGTGCCGCTCGCCATCGTCACGATCATCGTGACCATTCTGGTCGCAATCGGCTTCATGCTTCTGGTCGTGCCGGGCCTCTGGGTCTATGCGGTCTTCGCTGTCATCGCCCCGGCAATCGTCATCGAACGCGCCGGTTTCGGCGCCATGGGCCGCAGCGCGGCGCTGACGAAGGAATATCGCTGGCCGATCGTCGGCGCGCTGATCCTGGCGATCATTCTCGCAATGATCATCAATGTCATCGCACTCTTCATCGTCGGCCTGATAGCGACAGTCGGAACCGTCGGAATGATCATCGCGGTCCTCCTGTTCGCCGCCATCTCGACCCTGGGCGCGGGCTACATCAGTATCCTCGTCGCCCTGATTTACGCGCGCCTGCGTGAAATCAAGGAAGGCGTAAGCGTCGACCAGATCGCCGCCGTCTTTGACTGACCTCCGCCAACTGGAGCGCGGTAAGGAAACCGCGTTCCAGGGTTTGCCTAATTTGGACCGTCCGGCAGCCTCGGCACGCCGGGCGGTTCGTCTTTTGACAAATGGCAAGGCGGGGAATTTCCTTGCATGATAGCTGCCGGGGCAATTAATACGAACGTCCCCCTTGCCTCGGAGCCCTCCCCTGAAACTGATCGCCGAAAATCTGACCATCGACCGCGGCGGACGCCGGGTGTTCCAGAACCTGTCCTTTTCGCTTGAAGGCGGCACCGCACTTGTGGTGACCGGCGCGAACGGCATCGGCAAGTCCTCCCTTCTGCGCACGCTGGCAGGCCTCGTGCCGCTCGCAAAGGGAGAAATCCGGATGGAAGGCGGCGAAGCGGACCGGCCACCGCAGGAACAGGTACATTATTTCGGCCACCAGGACGCCGTGAAGCCGGCGCTGTCCGTTCTGGAGAACCTGAATTTCTGGCAGAGTTTTTCCGCCCCCTCGTCCGGGGAAGGTTTCAGCGGACGGCCCACGCCGCCACTGGAAGTCCTCCAGACACTCGGCATCAGCCACACGGCTCATCTTCCGGCAGCCTATCTTTCGGCGGGCCAGAAGCGCCGTTTGTCCCTGTCCCGGCTGCTGGTCACGGCCCGGCCGGTCTGGCTGATGGACGAGCCGACCTCGGCGCTCGACAAGACCTCCGAAAAACAGCTTCTGGGTCTGATGAACGGCCATCTGGCAGCGGGTGGCCTGATCGTAACGGCAACCCACACGGAACTGGCGCTCGACAAGACGCAGATCCTGCACCTGCAGGCGGCCGATCCGGCAGCCCATGACGTTGAGGAGGAGATGATATGACCGGTTGGTCCACGGCACTCTTCCTGCGCGACCTGCGTCTTTCCGTCCGTGTGGGCGGCAGCACGCTGGTCGGCGTCCTGTTTTTCCTGGCCGTCGTCACCGTCATTCCCTTCGGAGTCGGACCGGACCTCAACCTTCTGGCCCGGATCGGACCTGCGATCCTGTGGATCGGCGCGCTGCTGGCGACACTGCTGGGGCTCGACCGGCTGTTCCAGGCCGACCGCGACGACGGCACGCTGGACCTGATGCTGATGGCCGGACGGCCGCTGGAGCTGGTGGTGCTGATCAAGTGCCTGGCGCACTGGGTGGCAACCGGCCTGCCGCTGGTCATTGCCGCGCCGCTGCTGGCGATCTTTCTGAACCTCGACCCGGTGGCCATGGGCGCCGTCACCCTGACGCTTCTGGTCGGGACACCCGCCTTGACGCTCATCGGGGCCATCGGCGCATCGCTCACCGTGTCGTTGCGCCGGGGCGGTTTGCTGCTGGCCGTGCTGGTGGTCCCGCTGGCGATCCCCGTGCTGATCTTCGGTGTCAGCGCGGCCGATGCCGCCATTCACGATCCGGTTCCGTTCCTGACGCCTTTCCTGATCCTGTGCGCGCTCACGCTGATCGCCGCCGTCATCGGCCCGGTCGCCTCGGCAACCGCGCTCCGGTTCTCCGGCGACTGACGTTCCGGCGAACCGCCTTTCGCCAGCTTGATCAAACGCAAGGCGGCGCTGCGACCGATGGGTAGATTGATGGCAGCGCAAGACTGAAGTAAAAGGCTCCCATGGCAATTTGGGATTATGCAAATCCGACGCGGTTTCTGCGGCTGGTCCAGGTGGTGCTCCCCTGGCTCGTCGGCCTCAGCGTCGTGACCTTCGCCGCCGGGCTCTACATGAGCTTTTTCGTGGCACCGGAAGATTACCAGCAGGGCGCCACGGTGCGAATCATGTACATCCATGTGCCCGCCGCGTGGCTGTCCATGATGTGTTATTCCGTCATGTCGCTGTCCTCGCTCGGCACGCTGGTCTGGAAACATCCGCTCGCGGATGTCTCGGCCAAGAGCGCCGCCCCGATCGGCGCCGCCTTCACGCTGATGGCACTGATAACGGGATCGCTTTGGGGCAAGCCCATGTGGGGCACCTACTGGGTCTGGGACGCGCGGCTGACCTCCGTGCTGGTGCTGCTCATCATGTATCTCGGCCTGATGACCCTGTGG
>NZ_JBNKYW010000242.1:0-12939 GCF_050301095.1 Roseibium sp. | reverse complement strand
CGATGGCCACAGGTCCTTCAGGTACCAGACTTCCGGCGAAATGCCCGACGCCATCGTCAACTGGCTGATCATTCCGCCCGGCCAGGTCGCGACATCTCCGAGAACTTGATGGCTTCTTCGCACCGGAGCGTCTGGAAACGGACATCAAAGCTCCCTAGTTTGTAGCCATGATCAGCATGGCGGAAATAGATGGTGTGGAAGACTGGCTTATCGGCCAGGCCCTCGGCTCGCCCGACATGGCGGCGATGTTCGCCGAAATGTGCGAACGGTTGCGCCAGTGCCAAGTTCCGGTCGACCGGGTCATGATGGCATGGTCGACACTGCATCCGCTGATCCAGGCGGAAACCGCCGTCTGGGAACACGGCAGCGAGCTGCAGCACCAGCAGATTGCGCATACGGAGGCCGAAAACGAGGACTGGCTGCGAAGCCCGGTCCGCGCAGTCCTCATGAACAAGGAACCGATGATGCGGCGGCGCCTCACAAACGCCAATGCACCGTTCGAGTTTCCAATGTTGTCGAAACTGTCAGACGCCGGGTACACGGACTATTTCATTCTGCCGACGGAATTCGACGTCCCGGCCTTCCCAGACGAAACGGCAACCACCGGGATCATCGTCAGCTGGGCGACACGGGCGGAGAACGGCTTTTCCGATGATGCCCTGATGGCGCTGCAGTACATTCAAAAGCGGCTAGCGCTGGCTGCACGGGCAACCCTGGAAGGTCAGATCAGCAAAACGATCGCCGAGACTTATCTGGGCAGGATTGCCGGCAACAAGGTACTCAGCGGCCAAATCCGGCACGGAGACGGCGAAACCATCGATGCGGTTATCTACTTCAGCGACATGCGCAACTCGACCGCCATCGCCGAGTCCCTCGGACCCGATGCTTACCTCACCTGGCTGAACACCTATTTTGAGGCCACCGCCGGGGCTATCCTGGAACAGGGCGGCGAGGTTCTGGATTTTATCGGCGACGCGGTTC
Source organism: Roseibium sp. (assembly GCF_050301095.1). GTDB lineage: Bacteria > Pseudomonadota > Alphaproteobacteria > Rhizobiales > Stappiaceae > Roseibium. The sequence goes on along the minus strand of NZ_JBNKYW010000242.1, from coordinate 11,958 downwards.
TCGGCGTCTTCCCGACGGACGAGCAAAGCCTCAGCTCGGCCGTTGCCAAGGCAATCGCGGCGGCCGACGACACCCGCACGCGTTTGCGGGCCATCAACGCCGATCCCGGCTGCGGCCGCCCCTTGAGAGCGGGCATCGCGCTCTCCGTCGGCTCTGTCATGTTCGGCAATATCGGCGTCCCGTCGCGGCTGACCTTTTCGGTGATCGGCCAGAGCGTGCATGCCGCTGCACGGATCGAAAGCCTGACAAAGACGGTTGGCGCGGAAGTGCTCATGACCGGCGATGTCGCCCGGCATGCGGGTAGCCGCTCGCGGCCCGCGGGCGCCTTCGCCCTCAGCGGCTTTTCCGAGCATCAGCCGCTTTTCATCTTGGAATAACCCCTCCGTTTCCTTAAAGAATTGAGCATCCGCCCTTGTTCCGCGGACAATAACGCCAGGACATTCAGAAGACATCATGACCGATCTACGACCCGACTTTCCCGCCCATCTGCCTTTCCGGGAACAGGAGGCAACCGGGCCGGACGACGGCGTACCGGTCGTTCTGCTGCACGGCTTCGGCGGCGACAGGCAAACATGGGTGAACATTCAGACCGGCCTTGCCCCGCGCAAGAGATCGCTGGCCTTTGACCTGCCCGGCCACGGCGAGGCGCTGGACTGGCCCCGGATCGGCCACGCAGGAATCGCCGCGAAGGCTGTGGTTCAGTCGCTGGAAGCGCTGGGGCTTTCAAAGGTTCATCTGGTCGGCCACTCCATGGGTGGTGCCGTGGCCGCGCTGATCGCGCTCCGTACGCCCGAGCTTGCCGCCAGCCTGACGCTGCTTGCCCCCGGCGGTTTCGGCCCGGAAATCAACCACCGGCTCCTGCGCCGCTATGCGGCCGCGACCGATCCGGTCGAAATGGAGATGCTGCTGGAGCAATTCTTCGGCTGGGAGTTCAAACTGCCGAAGTTTCTGGCGAAGACTGCCGCCGAAAACCGCACCCGGCCAGGCGCCGTCGCAACACTGGAGGCGGTGGCCAACGAGATTATCGACGGCGCGGTCCAGAAGACCTTGCCCCGCAACGACCTGGCGGACCTGCCGATGCCCATCAAGGTGCTCTGGGGCACCCAGGACCGGGTCCTGCCGACCCGCCAGGCCCACAAGCTTCCGGGCGTTGTCTCCACCCACATCTTCGAGCGTGTCGGCCACATGGTCCATCTGGAAATCCCGAAGGAGGTCAGCGGGCTCATCCTGCAGAACACGCGCGCTGCCCAGGACTGACCCGTCAGGCGCGATACCTGCGAACCGGGCCGGCAGGCGTCCGGCTCACGCCTCGGGCAGCAGATCGTCCCGCCAGGTTTCCCCGATGACGCGGCGCGCCATCATGTGCGAGCGCGGGGAGTTGATGCTGTCGACGGCGATCAGCTGCCGGTCCTTCAGATAGGCGACGTAGAACTTGTTGGCCTCGGGGGATCCCACCAGAACCGTATCGTCGTAACCTTCCGAAAGCCCGGCGATCTGAAGTTTGATGTCATATTGGTCGGACCAGAACCAGGGCAGCGGATCGTAGTCGACATCCTGGCCGAGCAGGGCCTGCGCCGCGATCTTGGCCTGGTCGATAGCGTTCTGGACGCTTTCCATGCGCACGGAACGCTTGTAGCGGTTGGAATAAAAGCGTGTGCAGTCGCCCACCGCATAGATGTCCGGATCGCTTGTCTGGCCGCAGCCGTCCACCAGAATGCCGTTGTCGGTCTCAAGGCCGGCTTCGCTCGCAAGCTGATCGTTCGGCTCGGCCCCGACGGCCACCAACACCAGTTCGGCCGGAACGATCTCGCCGGACGCCAGCCTGACGCCACTGACCTCGTCCCCGCCTTCGATCGCCTCGATACCGGTGTTGAGCTTCAGATCGACTCCCCTGGAGCGATGCAGTGTCGTGAAGTAGCTGGAGACCGCTTCGCTCACGACCCGTTTCATCGGCCGGTCGAGCGCCTCGATCACGCTGACATCCTTGCCGAGTGCCTTGGCAACCGCGGCGACCTCCAGACCGATATAGCCGCCGCCGATGATCACGATCCGCCGGGCCGTGCTCAGCCGCTCGCGGATCACGTCGACATCGGCGATCGTGCGCAGGGTCAGGACGCCTTTCTTGTCGGCCCCCTCAAGCTTCAGGCGGCGTGCGTCCGTACCTGTTGCCAGCACAAGTTTTCCGTAAGGCAGCGTGTCGCCGTTCGCCAGTTGCAGCCGCTTGGCCGACCGGTCGATGGCCGCGACACGCGTGTTGGGAATGAGATCTATATTGTTCGTGGTGAAAAAGGCAGGCGGCCGCAGCCACAGCCCTTCCGGACCGATTTCTCCGGCCAGGAACTTCTTGGAAAGCGGCGGCCGCTGGTAGGGAGGATGCGGTTCGTCGCCGATGAGGCGCAACGGGCCTTCGAACCCGCCCTGCCGCAAGCTTTGCGCGACCTGGGCACCGGCCTGCCCCGCACCGACGATTACGATCTCTTCCTGCATCTGGATCCGCCCTCTTCAAGATCAGCTTTTACATGTCAGGGCATCCCGTCTGCGTTCGAACGAACGCAGACGGGATGCCCCGATGTGGCCTGTTCCGCCAACGCGTTGAAGATATGGCTAGCATGAAGATTCGCAAGCCGCCAGACGGGCGAATTGCCGCGAGCAAATACGCGCGGCAATTCAAGGGACCTTCCCGTCGCAACCCGGTCAGGCGCTGCGTACGCCCTGCAGGAATTCGGCGACTTCCTGACGGATCAGCGTGCCTTGCTGGCCGAGCGATTCCGCCAGCTGTTCCACTTCGGAGCCATTCGAGCGCGCCAGTTCGGCAGCCGACCCGACAGCTTCCATGCGCGACACGCCTTCTTCAGACCGTGCCGATGCGCTGGACACGTTCTGGGAAATCGCCTGGACGGCCATGTCCTGCTGCTGCACGGCAGCGGCAACGGCCGAAGCCAGTCCCTCCATGTCGGAGATGATCCCGTTCACGTCCTCGATCGCCTGGACGGCCTGGCCGGACGAACCCTGGATCGCCTCGATCTGGGTCGCGATATCTTCCGTCGCCCTCGACGTCTGGTCGGCCAGCTGCTTCACTTCCGCCGCCACCACGGCAAAGCCCTTGCCGGCTTCGCCCGCCCGGGCAGCCTCGATGGTCGCATTCAGCGCCAGGAGGTTGGTCTGGTTGGCGATGTCGCGGATCAGTCCCATGACCTCGCCGATCCGGTCCGCGGCGCTCGACAATTCCTGCATGGTCGAGACGGTCGAGGAGGCGCTCTGGACGGCCTGCTTGGCCACTTCGGTCGACTTGTTGGCCTGGCTGGCGATTTCGGCGATGGAGGCCGCCAGTTCCTCGGCCGAATGCGCGGCGGAGGTCACGTTTTCCGCAGCCGTGCGCACGGCACCTGCCGCCTCTTCGGACTGGTCCGCAACGTCGTCGGCGGACTGCTCCATCGACTTGGAGGTCTGCCGCAATTCTCCGTTGGCCCGGTCGAGACTGTCGAGGGCCTCGGACACAGTGCCTTCGAACCGCCCGATGAGATTGTCGAGGCGGGCGACGCGTTCCTCTCGCTGCCGGTTTTCCTGTTCCTGGGCTTCTGACAGCTCCAGGCGTTCAACCGCGTTGTCCCGGAACACCTGGACCGTGCGGCTCATGGACGCCAGTTCCGACTTGCCCGCGACTTCCGGAATATCGAGATCGGTCTGACCGCCGGCGAGCGCTTCCATCGCCGCCTGCAGGCGGGAGAGCGGACGGGCGATCGACTGCCCGATCATGACCGCAATGGCCGGCAGCAGCAGCAGCAGCCCGACAATGGTTCCGCCGATGGCGATTGCTGCGATCGAGCGGGCTGATTCCAGCTGATCCGCCGCTTCGGTCTTGATCGTTTCGGCCGCCGCATTCAGCGAAGCGATATGCGGCGGAACCAGGTCGAACAGGCTTTCAAGCAGCTCGGCAAATTTGACGCGATCCTGCATGGCGGCCGTGTAGTCGTCGAAGGTCGCCTTGTATTTGACCATGTTGTCGGCCAGCTCTTTCTTGATCGCATCGGAGATGTAGACCTTTTTCAAGAGCTTCTGGAAAGCCGCGAACTGGGCCTCGAACGCTTCCAGCGCCGCCGGCGTCCGGTTGAGTGTGAATTCCTTTTCAGCCAGCTGGACAGCCAGGATGGCACGGGCCAGTTTCTCGAAATCCGGACCCCCGCCGAATTTCATTTCCTCCTGCAGCCGGTTCTTCACGGCCCCGGCAGATTCATTCAGCACCGCCAGATAGCCCTGCGAACTGTCGTAACCGATTTTCTGCTGAATGCCGTCGAGACTTTCGAAAGCACCCTTCGTGCCCTCCAGCGTATCCTTCACGTCGGTGATGATGGCGGCATAGGGAGCGGCGACAGGATTGCCGGCGACTTTGGCCAGCATCCCGTGGGCATCGTCGAGCCGGGTCGTGAAAGCCTGAAACCCTTCGGCGGACGGAGCCGCATGATATTGCTCTTCGATCGTCCGCAAGGCAGTGGCTGCTTCAGACAGCCCCCCGACCTGCTCGGCAAGTGTCGCACTGTCCCCCATGCGGGCGAAGGCAGTGTTCAGTTCGTTCTGGCTCCAGAAGAACACCCCGCCGATTGCCAGCAGTCCGACAATGGTGAAAAGACTGAGCGCGAGAATCCTGACCTTGACCGACAATTTCGACAAGATCTGAAAAGGTGATTGAGATCCGAAGCCCACCAGCGTATGTCCTCTAATACTCGCTTTGACGGACCAGACTTGGCTAAATTTGCCAATTTACTGTTAACGCGTACATTACCTTGCCCTCCGTCCGCTGCCGCAGATCCGCGCCAGTTGCGCCTTCCAATTGAGGTTGCTCTTGAATTTCCTCGCAGCTTCCGCTCCGGCAATTTTCGTCCTGTTGTGGTCCACCGGCTTCATCGGGTCGAAGCTAGGCGCCCCTTACATCGATCCCATGGTTTTTTTGACCGTGCGGTTTGTAGCAGTTCTACCCGTCCTGATTCTGCTGATGCTATCCTCGCGCGCGTCCACTCCGAGAGCCTGGCCAAGAACCTGGACCGCCATCGGACACTGCATCGTGGCCGGCATGCTGGTCCACGGGATTTACCTGGGCGGCGTCTTCTGGGCGATCAAGCAGGGAATGCCGGCGGGCCTGTCCTCGATCATTGTTGGCCTGCAACCGGTGCTGACCGCGCTCATGGCGGTCCTGCTACTGAAGGAAACCGTTTCCCGCAAGCACTGGTTCAGCATGGCCATCGGTGCGGCGGGTCTCATCCTGGTCCTCGGTCCCAAGTTCGACGCAGGCGGCTCCGGCATCACTCTGACCACCATCGGGGCGGTTTTTGTCGCGGTCCTGGCCATCAGCCTCGGCACCGTCTACCAGAAGCGCTTCGCCCAGCAGACCGACCTCTTGGCCGCGACCGTCTGGCAATATGTCGGCGCCCTACTCGTGACCGCCCCTCTCAGCCTGACCGAAAGCTGGCAGATCACCTGGTCGGGCGAGCTTGTCTTCGCCATGGTCTGGCTGGTGCTTGTTCTCTCGGTCGGCGCCATCCTGCTTCTGATGCTTCTGATCCGGGAAGGTGCCGTTTCCCAGGTCGCCAGCCTGTTCTATCTGGTGCCCGTGGCAACAGCGGTCGAAAGCTATTTTCTATTTGAGGAAACGCTCGCGCCCGTTCAGATTGCCGGCATGGCGCTGGTCATCGGCGCGGTGCTGACGATCCGCGGGGCCGCGCGGAAAGCGTGATTGACCCTGCCCGTCCGGCTCACGCCTGAGGCACCTCCGTCAGGGCAAGCCGCTGTTTCTGCCGTTGTTGATACAGCCTCTGGCGCGAGATGGCGGCGTTCAGCTCTCCCCCGAGAATGAACACCAAAGCGCAGATATAGAGAAAGATCAGCGCGGTCATGATGCCGGCCAAACCGCCATAGGTCGAGACGTAGTTGGCGAACCTTGCCAGATAGGCCCCGAAAGCGCTGCCCGCGACAATCCACATGACGAGCGTGGCCATTACCCCCGGCCACAGATCCTGAAATGACCGTTTGCCAGCCGGCAACAGCCAATGCGTGACGAACAGTCCGATGATGAGCAGGGAGCCGGCAAGCGTGTAGCGCGCAACGTTGATCGACAGCAGGAAAGTCTCGATCCTCGGGGTATGGGCCGTGAGCGTTTCAAGCGCAAGCGGCGCCAGGACCACCAGAAACGTATAGGCCAGCAGAATGCCGGCCCCCAGCAGCACCAGGGCAATGGACTGCAGCCGCAGGAGAAAGAACCACCGCTTTTCCGTCTGCCGGTAGGCCCTGTTGAGCGCCGTCCGCAGGGCTTCGACCCCGTTGGAGGAAAACCACAGGGCGGCAATGGCACCGAAGGTCAGGAGGTCTCCACGCCGGACTGTCAGAACGTTCTGGACTTCCCGCGCGACCGGAGCGGCGACACTCTCCGGCCAGGCATCGAAAATGAGTTCCGATACCGTGTCGGCCGCCCCCGTCATTCCGAAGAACGCGGCGAGTGATGCAATGAAGATCAGAAGCGGGAACATCGCCAGCAGGCAGGAGAGCGCCACATGGCTTGCCATGGCAAATCCGTCGTCGCGGGCAAAATGCCCGATGGCGTCCTTCAGGACAGCGTAGATGACGAGAACAGTTTGCCGGACACTCATGGCTTCTGATGTGGCCTTGGGCAGGGGCCTGCGTCAAGACTGCCCCGGAAAAAATGCCCCTATCCAAAAGGACAACAATTTCCGGCTCGACAAATGGATGTGTGCGACGCAACATAGCTTCAACAAAAAGCGCGCGCGCGCAACAAATGAAAACGGAGATCGCCTATGTCCACCGCAGCCCTGTCCTCGGCGGAAACGCCGGGAAATCTGACAGACCGAACGGAAGCCGCCGTCATTGCCCTCGACCGCCTTCTGGATCTTGCGGTGCAACGTGTCCGGGACAGGGTCATGCAGGACGGCCGCATATCGTCCCGGCGCGTGGAAGAGGAACAGCGGGCGGCCCACGGCCTTGCGTGGCTGGCCACTTACGTGGAATCGCTGCGCCAGCTCGACGCCTATGCACGCCGCCTGACTTCGGAAGGCCGCTACGGAACTCTGGAAGACAGGATCGTTCAGCTCGGTTTTGCCGAATATCTGGCCCAGATATTTGGTGGCATTCCGATGAATCAGGGCGAATTCGTCCGGCTGTCGGATCTCGGACTTTCCCATGGCGAAGTGGAAAGCTTCCGGACGGACGACATCGAAAGCCTGATAGAGACAGGCAACACACCGGAAATCCGGGCGGAGATCACGCAGCTCATTCGCGATCAGGCCGGTCATTCGACCTTCGGCGACCCGGGCCTCGACGAGACCATGGAGCAGATCCGCAATGAAATGCGGCGCTTTGCCGAGGACACGGTCGTGCCCAATGCCCACGACTGGCACCTGAAGAACGAATACATCCCGCTCGACGTCATCAACCAGATGTCGGAACTCGGTGTTTTCGGCCTGACCATTCCGGAGGAATATGGCGGGCTCGGTCTTGGCAAGGAGGCCATGTGCGTCGTCTCCGAAGAGCTGTCGCGCGCCTATATCGGCGTCGGCTCCCTCGGCACGCGCTCCGAAATCGCCGCCGAGTTGATCTTGTGCGGCGGAACGGACGATCAGAAGCAGCACTGGCTGCCGAAAATCGCCTCCGGCGAAGTGCTGCCGACAGCGGTCTTCACCGAACCGAACACGGGATCGGATCTGGCCTCGCTCAAGACCCGCGCCGTCAAGGATGGCGACACCTGGAAGGTCTCGGGCAACAAGACCTGGATCACCCACCCGGTGCGCGCCGACATCATGACCTTGCTGGCCCGCACCAATCCGGACGAGCCGGGCTACAAGGGCCTTTCCATGTTCATCGCGGAGAAGCCGCGCGGCACGGACGAGGACCCGTTCCCGGCGGAAGGCATGAGCGGTGGCGAAATCGAGGTGCTCGGCTATCGCGGCATGAAGGAATACGAGATCGCCTTCGACGGTTTCGAAGTGAAGGGCGAGAACCTCCTCGGCCAGGTCGAGGGCGAAGGCTTCAAGCAGCTGATGCAGACCTTCGAGGGAGCCCGTATCCAGACCGCGGCCCGCGCGCTCGGTGTTGCCCAGTCGGCTCTCGACCTCGGCCTGCGCTACGCGGAGGAGCGCATCCAGTTCGGCAAGGCGCTGGTCAATTTCCCGCGGGTTTCCGACAAGCTGGCGCTGATGACGGTGGAACTGATGATCGCCCGCCAGCTGACCTATTTCTCGTCCTGGCAGAAGGACAGCGGCAAGCGCTGCGACCTGGAGGCCGGCATGGCGAAGCTTCTGGGCGCCCGCGTTGCCTGGGCAGCGGCCGACAATGCGCTGCAGATTCATGGCGGCAACGGATTTGCACTGGAGTACGCGATCTCCCGTGTTCTGTGCGACGCCCGCATCCTGAACATCTTCGAGGGCGCTGCGGAAATCCAGGCCCAGGTGATCGCACGGCGCCTGCTGGAAACGCGCGGCAACGCGTAGACCGAGAGCCACGACTGAAACGGCCTTGTCCGATTGAACTAGCCGCGCCGTCTCAAGTGGCGGCACCAGGGGCTGCAATCGGGCAGGCCGTCACGGAAGAATGGCGGCGATCGTGCACAGGATCATAATTTCGACAGGAAACGCAGCAAGGTTGGATGCACAATTTTATGAGTCCGTACCCTAATCCGGTGGCAATCTGATCTGCCATGGGCGATCCTGTTTTTTGACAGGCTTTCAGATGGACCGCCGAAGATCGGCGAGCTGCCGGCAATCATCCGTGCCTGTTCCGGCCGCCGCGCGAATTTTGATCTTCAGCCGGCGCGCCGGCTCCAAGCGGTTTCCGGTCCATCCATGCAGAGACTGAACCAGTCATCTCGCGAAGGAGGATAGATATGAGCGCACCAATTCGTTTGAAACGTCACGGGTGGGTCGTTGTGGCCGATGGCACAAAGGCGCTTTTCCTGCGCAACGAGGGAGACGCAAAGTTCCCGAACCTGAGGATCTTCCAGAAGAAAGAGCAGGAAAACCCGCCGAACAGGGACCAGGTTTCCGACCGCCCCGGACGTTTCAACGATTCCTCGCAGCCTCACCGCAGCGCCGCCTCGGAGACCGACTGGCACAGGCTGGCGGAAGACAGGTTTGCTGCCGATCTTGCGGACTTGCTTTACAAGCGCGCCCACAAGGGCGATTTCGATAACGTCATTCTCGTCGCCGCGCCATCGGTTCTGGGCGAAGTCCGCAAGCACCTGCACAAGGAGGTCGCAAGCCGGGTCATCGCCGAGATCGACAAGGACCTGACCAATCACTCAGTCGATGATATCGAGAAGATTGTTCTGGGTACGTCCTGAAGCCGGCACCTTCCGGCTGGGCGCGAACTGGTCGGCGGGTCGGGCGGGAACGCAGCGCCCGGACGGCCCCTTCCAGCCAACGGCCGAAGGATCTCAAAACACGGCCTGAACGGCAATGGCCCCGCAATAGATCGCCAGCAGGAGCGCGCTTTCAAATCCGATCCGTCCCGGTCCCGATCTTTGGCGAACGATCAGACCGAGCAGAAGGATCGCGGTCATGACAAGACCGGTCGCCAGCCAGAAATAGTCTTCCGGAGTCAGCGCGTGGTAGAGAGACCCCTTCTGATAGGCCGCGTCGGAAAGGGTCAGAAACAGGGTATCGAAAGTGTTGCCGCCGATGATGCCGCCGATCGCGAGCTGCAGCGCGCCACGGTGCACGGCGGCCAGGGTTGTCACCAGTTCGGGCAAGGACGTAATCACGGCCGTGATCAGTGCTCCGACCAGAGTGGCGTTCAGACGGTAACGATCGGTAAGCTCGCCGGCTGCCTGGGCAAGCAGCCAGCCCATGACACCCATAACAAGCACCAGAATGGAGAATTCCGCAAACAGGCGGATGTTTCCCGTCAACTCGCGCCGTGCCTCTTCCGGTTCGTCCGGCTGGGTTTCCCGGGTGTGGACGACCCGCCACATCGGCTGTTCGCGCACGCGCCGCAAGGTCAGCAAACCCGCAAAATAGATGGCAACCAGGGCGTAGGAGGCCGGATGCATGCCCAACAGGGTCACTTCCGGCCCGGTATAGGCAACCAGGGGAACGGCCAGCAGCAGGACGAGCAGGGCGCACTGGAACAAGCTGGCAACCTCTGCTGCCACATGTTCAAGATTGGCCCGTCTGTAAACGATATCGGCAAGGGCAAGGAACGCCGTTTGCGCAGCGATGCCGCCGACCGCGTTGGAAAAGGCGAGCGAAGTTCGCTCGTCCAGCGCCGAGGTCACGGAAACCACGGTGCCGGACAGGGACGTCGCCGCCCCCAGCAGCACGCCGCCGACAAGCGCTTCGCCGAGCCCGGTCCTGTCGGCAATGCGATCGGCCTTTCCCGTCAGCGCGATGCCGCAAACGAAGATGATCAGGCCGGTTCCCGCAAGAACGGCGAGCAAGGCCCACAGGGGCATGTCAGCAAAGGATATGAGCATGGCCTCCCCTTCCAACCGATGCCGGCGGCAGGCCCGCTCCGGTCTCGGGTCTCTGCGACGCCGTTCCGGCCTCCCGCAAAATGTTGCCGCTTTGCTGCGCGATACTGGCAAGGCCGGACGGAAGCGCCGGACGGCAGACTGCAATGTTCCGGAGGTCCAAAATGACCAGACGCATTAACGAACAGATTGCCGAAATCCTCAAGGACCAGTCCCGCAGCAAGAAAGCCCGTATCGACGAACTTCTGCAACTGCGCGATGATGCCCGTGCGCTGGAACGGGCCGCCACGGAAAGCTCGATGGCGACATCGGGTCCGGACGATTCCGGGCTACGGGAGCTCGACCGCGTGCTGGAAAAGCTCGGCCACCACGAGATCCTGGAAGCGGAAGACAAAAGCGCCGCGACACTCTGATGCCCGCATACCCCAGAGCCGGACAACAACCATGGTCCGGGCAAGCGCCTGAGACTTGCCGCGGACTTTAAGGATGTGTTGAAAATGGCGCCTTCTCCGCCGCTTATTCGACCGTGATCGTGATCTTCTCCGACATCACCGGCGGGTTGTGCGGAATGTGTGACCAGTCACCCAGCACCAGCTGCAGTGTGTGCGAGCCGGGTGCCAGTTCGATGGTGGTCTCCGTCTGGCCACCGCCGAAGTGTTTGTGATGCTCGTCGGACGGAATCGGCTCGTTCAGCTCCTCACCCTCGATGGCCTCGTCGATGACGAGATGATGGTGGCCGGTCTTTTCCTTCTCGGTTCCGGCCGGTGCGACGCCCATGCCGGCAAGGCCGAACTGGATACTCACCGGACCTTTGACCGTGTCGCCGTCCTTCAGATTGATGAAATAGACCTTGGCCCCGTCCGGAGCCGGCGTTTCTCCGGCGAAAGCGGCCGGTGCCCCCGCCAGAAGCGCAATCGCAATAACAGGTATCGTTATTTTTTGAAAAGTCATGACAGTCTCCCGAAAATGTAAAGCCATACCCTCCCGTCAGGGCACGCCGCATGGAATGTAGCGCCGCCGGAGCCCTGCTGAAAAGGCGCAAAGTTGAAGAACCGCCTGTCTGCACCTATCTTTTCAGGGACAGAGGCAATCGAAGGACAGCTCATGGACACCACGTTCAAGGACCTCGGCTTCGATCCCGAGATTCTGGGTCCGGAAGAAAAGCAGAAACGGTCGATCCGCAAAAAATTGCTATCGACGGCCCGCAAGGCCGTCCGGCAGGTGCCGTTCATGGAAGATGTCGTTGCGAGTTATTACTGCGCGATGGACCCGGCCACACCTTCCAAGGTCCGGATGACCCTGCTGGCCGCACTGGCCTATTTCGTCCTGCCGCTCGACACGATCCCCGATTTCATCGCGGGCATCGGCTTTGGCGACGATGCGACGGTTCTGCTGGCGGCCATTGCCATGATCCGCGGACATCTTCGCGAAGACCATTATCAGGCTGCCCGGGAGGCGCTGAAGGACGGCGATCTCTAGGGTACGGATCC
>NZ_JBNKYW010000241.1:0-8772 GCF_050301095.1 Roseibium sp. | reverse complement strand
AAACCCAAGGGCGTCGTCGTCACACGGCAGGGGCTCAAGAACCTCCTGTGCTGCCTGAGCACCGACCTTCGCCTGAAGCCCGAGGACAAGGTGCTCGGGGCAACCACGATAGGGTTCGATATCGCCGGACTTGAGATTTTCGGTCCGCTCATGAGCGGTGCCGCCGTGCTGCTGTTCGAGGGGAACCAGCGGGAAGCGGACCGGTTGTTCGACTGGATATCTGCCGAACAGCCGACGGTGATGCAGGCAACGCCGTCGCTGTGGCGCGCCCTGCTCGAGGTCGGAACTCCGCCGCGGCTTCGGGTCCTTGCCGGCGGCGAGGCCCTCGATGGCGGCCTTGCGGCGCAGTTGCGTGAAACCGGACCGGTGACCAATCTCTATGGCCCGACCGAAACGACCATCTGGTCCCTCTTGGAACCCGCAGCCCACGAGGCCGAAACCGGACCCGGCATCGGCCTGCCTCTCTGGAACACTCAAGCCTACGTTCTTGACCAGACCCTGCAGCCGGTGGCCGACGGGGTTGCCGGAGAACTTTACATTGGCGGGCTGGGGCTTGCGCGCGGTTATCATGCTCGGCCAGACCTTTCGAGCGAACGCTTCGTGGCGGACCCCTTTGCCGGAGGCGGCGCGCGGATGTACAGGACCGGCGACAGGGTTTTCCGCAGAAACACCGGCGATTTGGTGTTCCTCGGCCGCAATGACAGTCAGATAAAGATCCGCGGACATCGCATCGAACCGGCAGAAATCGAAGCCGCAATCGCCGCAATGAGCAATGTGGCGCAGGCTGTCGTTATCGACAGGGCCGGCGCAGGCCGGAGCCAGTCGCTCGTGGCCTATGTCGTTCCGGAAGGTGGAACGGAGCTCAATGGTGAACCGCTGCGCACACGTCTCCGGCAGACCCTGCCGGACTACATGGTACCCGCAGACCTCGTCATTCTTCCGGAACTGCCACTGACCCCCAACGGCAAACTCAATCGCCTGGCGCTTCCCCATCCGGTCCGCAAGCCGGGCAGTTCGGAACCACAGACTTTGCAGGAGACCTTGCTTTGCAACCTCTTTGCCGAATTGCTGCCCGGAGCCCTGCCAGGTCCGGAGGACAGTTTTTTCGAGATGGGTGGCCATTCACTGCTCGCGGCGCGGCTGAAAACGCTCATGCGGGAGCGAATGGGACTTGAAGTCAGCCTTCGCGATATCTTCGAAACGCCGACGGTACGCGGCCTCCTGTCCCACGGGCAAGGCCGGAAAACCGGCCTGCTGGAACCGGTTCTGCAGATTCGCCGTGCCGGAACGGAGGCACCACTGTTCTGCGTCCATCCGGGGTTTGGTCTTGGCTGGACCTATGCCGGACTTGCTTCCGTCCTGCCTGCGGACATCCCCATCATTGCGCTTCAGGCGCGCGGATATGTCGGCGAGCCGGTCCTGCCCTCATCGATCGGCAGCATGGCGGCCGACTATGTTGAAAGCGTCAGCCGGATCGATCCCGACGGCCCCGTTCGGTTGCTGGGCTGGTCTTTTGGCGGACTGGCCGCATTCGAGATGGCCCGGTTGTTTGAGGAACGCGGGCGGAAAGTGGAATTTCTGACGCTTCTGGACAGTTATCCGGCGGATGCTTCGGATCCTTTGCCGGACCTCTCGGATCACGGCGCCCGCGGTGCTTTCTTCGAGATGGTCGGCTTCGATCCGGATGGCCGCGCGCCGGAGACGATCGGCTTTGATGAAGTCATGCGCTACATCGAGCGGATCGCTCATCCGCTCGCGGATCTGACATGCACGGATTTCGAGGCAATGCTCCGGATTGCGCGCAACAATGCGCAGCTGGCACATGGCTACCGGCCGCGAGAGCTTTCCTGCCCGCTGATTCACTTCGTCTCGAAAGACACCTGGCGGATGAATTCGCTTGCGAGCGACCCGTGGAAGCATCTGACAAGCGGCCGGTTCGAAACATTGGCACTTGACTGCACGCATCACGAGATGACTTCGCAGCAAGCACTTGCCGAAATCGGCAGGGAACTTGCTCGATGGATGGACAAGGGCGACCTGTCATGCGGGCAGGATGCCCAGGAAGGGAGACATTAGAATGTCGGTTGATATCCTCAATCCGATGGAATCTGCGCAAAAGGCGGTTGTCGCGACGCCATTGACCGGCCGCGAGTTCATCGAGAGCCTTCAGGACCAGCGTTGCGTCTATTTCAATGGCGAGAAGGTGAGCGACCTGACCGGCCACCCGGCGTTCCGCAATTCGGTGCGTTCGCTTGCCCGTCTCTATGACGCGCTTCACCAGGACCATGACAGCGGCACCGGCGTTCTGACCGCGCCGGCCGACGCCGATCCTGCCGGTTTTACACATCGTTATTTCAAGGTGGCCCGCTCCGCGGAGGAACTGCTCGGTCAACAGCAGGCCATCGCCGAATGGGCGAAACTCAGCTATGGCTGGATGGGACGGTCGCCCGATTACAAGGCCGCAATCGTCAATACCCTGGAGGCCAACGCGGCCTACTATGGTCCTTTCGCGGACAATGCCCGCCGCTGGTATCATCTGGCGCAGGAACGGACCTATTTCATGAACCACGCGGTTGCCAATCCGCCGATCGACCGGGCGAAGCCGATCAGCGAGGCGAAGGACATTCTGGTGCATGTGGTCCGGGAAACCGATGCGGGGCTTTATCTTTCAGGCGCCAAGGTGGTCGCGACCTCCGCAGCACTGACCCATTACAATTTCCTGAGCCATCATGCGGTGTCCGATACGAACGAGCCGCCGACGGCTTTCATGTTCTTCCTCGACATGTCGACACCGGGAATCAAGCTGATCTGCCGGAACTCCTACGAATTCGCGGCCAGTCAGGCATCGACGCCGTTTGACAGCCCGCTGTCGTCACGGTTCGACGAAAACGATGCCATTCTCGTCCTCGACAATGTCTTCGTGCCCTGGGAGAACGTCCTGGTTTACGGCCCTGCCCACAAGCCCATCGATTTCCTGATGGATACCGGCTACCTGCAGGGGACCTGTTTTCACGGCTGTACCCGTTTTGCGGTGAAGCTTGATTTTCTGAGCGGTCTCCTGACGAAGGCGCTGCATATCACGAGCGGCGACGAATTCCGCGGCAACCAGGTTCTGCAGGGCGAGGTAATTGCGCTTCGCCACCTGTTCTGGTCGTTGTCGGATGCCATGGCGCGAACGCCCGAACCTTTCGCAGACGGCGCGTATCTTCCGGGTCTGTCCGCCGCCCAGGCCTATCGCGCGCTTGCACCGGACGCCTATGGCAGGGTCAAGGAGATCGTCCAGAAGATTGTCGCCTCCGCGCTTATCTATCTGCCGTCCTCGGCCAGGGACTTCCGGAACCCGGAAATAGACGCCTATCTGGAACGCTATGTGCGCGGCTCCAACGGCATTGGCTACAAGGACCGTATCAAATTGATGAAGTTGCTCTGGGATGCGACCGGTTCCGAGTTTGCGGGACGCCACGAACTTTACGAACGCAACTACGCGGGCAACCACGAAGAGGTGAAACTGCAGCTGCCGGCGATTGCCCGGCGCGATGGAACGATGGACCGGATGCTGTCGCTTGTTGACCAGTGTCTTGATGACTATGATGAATTCGGCTGGTGCAACGCAGCGTGGAAAGACTGACGCAAGGGGTTGGAAGAGACGGTGATGACAAATCCATTCGACGATCCGGACGGCATTTTCCACGTTCTGGTGAATGACGAGAACCAGCATTCGCTCTGGCCCGATTTCGCACCCGTTCCGGACGGCTGGCGGTCGGTCTTCGGACCCGGCAAACGGCAGGATTGTGTTGACTATGTCAACGTCCACTGGACCGACATCCGCCCGAAAAGCCTGCAAGAGGCTACCGGCGGCTGACCGGTTTCACATGTGACGACCCTTCTGGAGCGCCTGGTTTTCGATGAATTTCTTTCGTCTCTTGTATCGTGAAGCGGGTGGCAGCAGACGCTCCTTCCTATTGCTTTCCATGGTGCCCGGCCTGGTCATGGGGCTGGTGATCGCGGTCATCAACGCCACCACCAACTACCAGCAGACCACCGGACTTCAATGGCAGTATCTCGGTCTTTTCGTGCTGGGCTGCGCAACGGTTCTGTTCACGATGAACCGGGCGCTCAACATGGCGACAGCGATTATTGCCGACTATCTTTGCCGGTTGAGGATCAAGGTCACAGCGCAAGTGCGCAACCTGAACCTGGCCACCGTCGAGGAAATCGGCCTCAACCGGATCCGGGCAGCGGTCGGCCGGGACCACCAGACAATCGAGGAGACCGCTCCGGCATTGGTCGGCCTGATCTATTTCGTCATGCAGCTGGTGATGTCGGCTCTCTATATCTGCTATCTCTCGCCGCTCGCCTTTGCAGTTACGCTGGCTTTTCTCGCCGGGGCCGTCTTCTTCTACCGCAAGAGCTACCGCGACGCGGAAGAGCTGATGCGTCAGGCAAGCCTGAGCGAGCAGGCCTTTCAGAACAGTTTTGAGAACATCCTGAGCGGCTTCAAGGAAGTGAAGCTGAACGCGCAGCGCAGCGACGATCTCTTCCATAATTACATCATCCCGCGTTCCGAGCAGGTCGAAGAGCTGCGGGTGGAGTCCGGCCGATCCTTCAACTACGGCCAGTCGGTCAGCGATGTCTTTTTCTACACTCTCATGGGGACGCTGGTTTTCGCCATCCCGTTCTATGTTTCGGATCTGTCCATTCCCGGAAAGATCGTCACCGTGATCGTCTTCGCAAGCGGCGCCATCACCTCGATCATCCGCATGTTGCCTGTCGTGTCGCGGGCAAATCTTGCAGTATCGAATATCGAAGAGCTGAAGACGCTGCTGGAAAAACACAGCGAGGGTGCCGAGGATCGTCTCAAGGTCAAACAGGCGAAGCTGTCAAAATCCATCTCGCTGAAGAAGATTGCCTATACCTATCACAGCGAAAACGGCGACCGACCCTTTTCGATCGGTCCCTGCGATCTGGAAATAAAGTCCGGCGAAATGGTTTTCATCGTCGGGGGCAACGGCAGCGGCAAGTCCACGCTTGCCAAGATCCTGACCGGTCTCTACGAGCCGAATGGTGGGCATATTTCGTGGGACGGAAAGGTCGTGAAGCCGGAAAACATCGACCGGTACCGCAGCCTGTTTGCAGTCATCTTTTCCGACTTCCACCTGTTCGACCGGCTCTATGGGGTGGATCTGTCGGATGAGCAGAAGCTTTATGATCTTCTGGAAGACATGAAGCTTGACGAGAAGGTTCACTATCGCAACAACCGGTTCAGCACGACGAACCTGTCCACCGGACAACGCAAGCGGCTCGCGATGGTGGTTGCCCTCCTGGAGAACCGGGACGTTTACGTTTTCGATGAATGGGCCGCCGATCAGGATCCGGAATACCGGCGCTGGTTCTATTCGGACTTCCTGATGAAGCTCAGGAATGAGGGCCGCACCGTCATTGCGATTACCCATGACGACCGCTATTTCGATGTCGCCGACAAGATCGTGTGGATGGAAGAAGGCAGGATCAGCAAGGTTTCAAGTCGCGCGGAGGCCGAGGTTTAACCGGAGGTCCGGTGCGCGCTTGCGATGCTTTGGTGCCCCGCCGTTTTCTTGCTGCAGCTCTGGAAGGACAATTCGTGCGGACCGGATTGCAAAAGGTCAGGGTGAGGATCCTGGAAACGAACGGCAGCGGCGCGCAGGATCTCGACGCCGCCCTTGCAATTCTCTCGGAAGGGGAATTGGAGCGGTTCCGGAATTACCACTTTGCCCGGGATCGCAAGGACTATGCTCTCGCGCACGCCTTGCTGCGACGAACCTTGAGCGACTTCGCGCCTGAAACCGAACGGGGAGCCTGGCAGTTTGAGACCCGTGCGTCCGGTAAACCCGGCGTCATCGCGCGTCCCGATCTGGATTTCAGCCTGACCCATGCGCGGGGACTGGTGGCATGCGCGGTCGCCGATACTGGTCTGGTCGGCATAGACGCCGAAACGGACGAACGGCCGCTCGACATGGAACCATTGTTTCGCGAAGTGTGTTCGCCCGGGGAACGGCAGGAACTTGCCACGCTGACCGGACTGGCCCGTACCTCGAGATTTTTCGACTTCTGGACACTGAAAGAAGCCTACCTGAAGGCTCGCGGCGTGGGGATCACGGGTGACTTGAGCCTGACCGGTTTCACTATCGCGGACGACGGAAACATTCGTCTGGAGGCTGCGCGTGGCCAGCCCGGGCCTGACGCGACTTTCTGCATATACAGATGCAGCGGCCCTGCGCGTGTTGCGCTTGCCACGCTTGGAATAACCGGTCCGCACGACATCGAGGTAACGAAGGTGGCCAAATGGAACGCCTGAGTGCCCTGATGCGGCGAAGGGCGTTGTCCAGATGGTTTGAAAGTATCGGGGAGGAACGTTGGCCGCGGGGAGGCATCAATCCCCCGACTGGCAAAAACAGGTCATTTGTTTCAGGCACGCGTTCGAAGATCGGTCGTCCAACTGAGACGAAGGAGACGGCAACAGGAAGAACATCGCCGCTTATCGGGCTGTAAAGACGAGGCTGCCGGCTGCTCCGGAACGGCGCTGAATGACCGGAGCGGAAGTGTCGGCCGTTTGGGTCTTTCCCCGGAGGGGACTTTCTTCCGTTGAGTGGATTTGACCGTGCAGGCTCTCCTGAGCCTGCGATTTGCGCAACCGGCCAGACGGCCTCGCAGTGCCTGGAGAGCCATGAGCTCAGCATCTGCGCCACCCAGGCCATATCGGTCCCGGCCGGACTGGCAGCAGGTGTCAGCTGTTCTCCACAGCCGCAGAAACCGCTTTTCCCTGCCGGAATTTGCGGAACACCGGTGTCAGAGCCGTCAGAGCGATCAGCATGAGCAGACCCCAGGAAATCGGACTGGCGACGAGGTAGGTGTAGTCGCCGCGCGAGATCAGGAGCGCCCGTCGGAAAGCCTCTTCTGCCATCGGGCCGAGGATGACGGCGAGGACGGCCGGGGCTGTCGGGATCCTCAACTTCTCCATGACAAAGCCGATCAGCCCGAAACCGAGCATCAGGCAGACCTCGAACATGCTGTTGTGAACCGAATAGACCCCGATGACTGTCAGGCAGAGGATCATCGGCGCAAGCAGGGCCGGGGGCACCCGCAGGACGTGAATGTAGATCTTGGAACCGAACCGCCCGATGAGGAACATGAGGACGGCGGTCACGAGCATCGTGAGCATGAAGCCGTAGACGGTGGTGGCATTGTTGGTAAAGAGATCCGGTCCGGGACGCAGGCCGTGCACAAGCAGGGCCCCGAGAATGACCGCGGCGACCGCATTTCCCGGAACGCCCAGCGTGATTGCAGGGATCAGCGTGGCGGCGGTGTCCGCGTTGTTGGCGCATTCCGCGGCGGCGACCCCTTCCGGAGCGCCTTTGCCGTATCTGGTGCTGTCCTTGTCCGCGCGTCTTTGTTCGTTCCACGAAAGCAGGGCGGCGATATTGCCGCCAAGCGCGGGGATGATGCCTATGACGATGCCGATGCCGGAGGAGCGGATCCACACCGGTATCAGTCCCCGCCACCGGAATGCCTCGTGGTCATCCGGAATTTCCAGTTTTCGGCCGTCGAAAGCCAGCTTCCCAAGGGCAAGATCTATCGCCGGAGGGAGGGCATAAAGTCCGGTAAGCAGGACGATGATGTGGACGCCGCCACGTAGCTCCGGAATGTCGAAAGTGAAGCGGGCCTGGCCGTTGATGGCGTCGATCCCGATCATTCCGATTGTCAGACCGAAACAGGCGCTCAGGAGGCCCTTGACGGGGCTGTCGCTCATCAGGACGGCTATGGTCGACAAGCCGAATACTGCGAGCCAGAAATAATCGGCGGGACCGAACTTGAGCGCCAGCATGGCAAGTGGCGGCGCGAGCAGCAGCAAGGCGATGGCGCTTGCAAAACTGCCGATGGAGGAGGAGACGAGAGATACGTCAAGAGCCAGTTTCGCGCGGCCCTGCTGCGCCATCGGATAGCCGTCGTAAACCGTGGCAATCCCCGCCGGGGTTCCGGGTATCCGCAACAGGATCGCCGGAATGGAGCCACCATACATGGCGCCGTTGTAAATACCCGCGATCATTCCGAGCGCGGCAAGAGGCTCCATGGAAAAGGTGAGCGGAATGAGGACCGCGATCCCCATGGTCGCGGAAAGTCCGGGAAGGGCGCCGATGGCAATGCCGACAACCGTTCCAAGGACCATCGTCGCAATCACCTGGAGCGAAAATACCAGGGGAAGGGCGGTGTAGATATTGTTCAGAAGGTCCATGTCATTCAGCACCGATGAGACGTGTTGCGAGTTCCGCAGGCAGGGGAACCTTCAGGAAGAGGTTGAATATGCCGAAGAGGACTGACGTGAAGGCCACCGAAGCGAAACAGGCCGTTTTCAGGTCGCGAAAGCCGGACGCATAGGCAAACGCGGGTATGACGCACAAGGTTGCCGTGAAGAAGCCAAGCCATCGAATGGACGAGACATAAAGGAGCACCAGCACGGTGAGCGTCAGAAAACGGGCGAGGTATGCGGCCGTTTCACTTCCCTCGTCCTGCGCGCCTTCGGCAGCGTTCCCGCGGAGTGCGACTTCCGCCAACCAGGAGCCTGCCAGCAATACGGCGAGCCCCAGGACCGCCAGGGGCATGAAAGCGGACGCTTTTGAATAGGCGGTTGATTCAACAAACGCCCAGACAGACAGGATGAGGACCAGGGCTGCCAGGATCCCCTCGAAAATCTTGCTTTTCATATCGACTTCGCAACTTGCCGTGGGGGGGGGGGGG
>NZ_JBNKYW010000240.1:0-13165 GCF_050301095.1 Roseibium sp. | reverse complement strand
CGCGTCGCCGATAAAATCCAGAACCTCGCCGCCCTGTTCCAGGATAGCCCCGGCGGTGGCCTCAAAATAGGTGTTCAGCCAGGTGAGGTAAGCATCGGGTCCGAGAGCCTCGGCGATGGCAGTCGAGTTGCGCATGTCGCTGAAATATATGACCGCATCGATGGTTTCGCCGTCTCCGTGACGGATCTGGCCGTTCAGCACCTTGTTGCCGGCAATCCTGCCCAGATAGGTTTCGGCGATCGTCCGGCTGATCTGGCCTTCCATCGTCGCCCGCGCCGCCAGGGCCAGCCGCTTCTGGATGTAGCGCAGCGCCATCAGCGCGTCCTCGGAAAACCCGTCTTCGGCCCGTGTCGCCCAGCTGACGATGATCCCGGCAGTCGAGGTTTCGTCCATGATGGCGGGAATGTCGAATTCCGTCGGCAACACGAAATAGTCGGTGTAACCGGCCTCTGACAGTCTGGACAGCAGGGGAAACTCAAACGGCGCATTGGCATGTGTCAGGCGCCGCCGCAACATCGGCTCCCTGCTCAGCATGATGGCTCGGATCGGGCTTTGCAGCCAGTCCTCGTTGTCTTCTTCCGTGTGGGTGATCTGCTGGTGCTGCAGCTCGTTGCCATGTTCCCAGACGGCCGATTCGGCCTGGATCAGAGGATGCAGCGTCGACCAGCCGATCATGGCCCGATCGACCGGAACGTGACACTGGCGCAGCTTCTCGCACATTTGCGCGAACATCGAAGCCATGTTGGGCGAGCCGAGGGCCTGGCCGATAAGCCAGTCCTCGACGCCGTCTATTTCCGCCATGCTGATCATGGTTTCAAGTTACTGGCCTTTTATGTCCGTTTCCAGATGGTTGGAGGCGTCGGGGTAATTATGAGCGCGGAACGGTGGCCACCTGACCAGGCGGTACGATCAGCCAGTTGACGACGGCATCGGGCATGTCGCCCGGAACCTGGTAGCTGAAGGATTTCTTGCCACCGCGAACAGCGTCCGGGTAATAGCGCAGGATCTCGGGAAGGGGTTTCTCACTGTCGCCGCGCCAGACAATCATCAGGCCCTTCTTCTGAACGTCGGCGATGTCGATCCACGGGCTCAGGCGCAGGTCGTGAAGATAGAACATGGACGGACGCCCGGGCGCGTGGAGCGTGACATTGGCGGCTGACCACATGTCGCCGGCCACATAGGCAAGCTCCGTTCCCGTTTCCGCTTTCCAGATCCTGGCCAGACCCTGCGCAACGGCTTTTCCGGGATAGTGCATGCGTGTCTGCTTGTGCTTCCAGTAGGGTTCCAAGACAGCCTGGCCGAAGATCACACCGAGGAAGATCGCCTGAATGGCGCAGGCTGCCGCAAAGGCACGGCGCGGGAAAGACCAGAGGGCGGGCAGAGCCAGATACCGGACAGTCAGAATGCCGGACAACACGAACATGGGCGTGCCCCACATGTGCTCGAACTCGCTGCCGGTGACCGCCGACGCGAGCAGCACGACGGCAAGCGGCACGAAAGCGAACCAGAGCAGGAACCCGTCTTCATTTCCGGAAAACTGCTGCCGGAAATCGGTCAGGCGTGACCGGAAGGCCTTCAGGCCCGACCAGCCGAGGCCGGCAAGGACGGCGAGAAACAGGCCGGCGTGGTTGCCGATCTGGGCGGCGAGGAAATTGCCCGGATTGAAAATGTGGTCGAAGACTGACTGGGCGGGTTTGCTGCGGCTGGCGGCATATTGAAGGGTGAGGAAGTCGGTGTCGACCAGCCAGAGAACGTGAGGCACGAGCAGCAGAAGGCAAAAACCCGCGCAGAGCCAGGGGCCGGCGGAGGCCAGGTGCCTGCGGGCATCGGCAAAGACGAGCGTGTAGAGTCCGATGGTGCCGATCAGAAGCAGGACGAAATACTTGGTGTAGAGGCCGAAAGCCGCGAGCGCGCCGAGTACCAGCCAGTCCGACAGGCGGCCTTTTTCGATTGCCCGGTGGAACAGCAGCATCATGCCCGCCCAGACCGGGATCTGCAGGATGTTCGGATTGAACTCCGGCATCGGCAGGGTGAAGTAGAAGGTGACGCTGGTCAGCACGAGCGCCCAGAAGGCCTGCCAGGCGGAAAGGCCGAGGCGAAGCGCCAGTTTCCAGATCAGGAGATAGCCGAGCCCTGCGCTCAGGGCACTGAGCCAGTAGCCGCCGAAATAATGCCCTCCGGTCAGCCGGTAGGTCAGCTCCAGCAACCAGGCCTGCATCGGCGGATGTTTGGTGTAGCCGAGTTGCAGTTCGCGGCCCCAGGCAAAACCTTCCACCACGTCAAGCGGCGGGTTCGGAAAGGTCAGGGTCGGGATCAGGGCATAGAGCAGGCAGAGAGTGCCAGCGTACCAGAGAGCTGCGCGGGGAGCGGTCATGTTTAAGGTCGGATCCCGGTCATCAGGTTTCTGCAGGGTGGTGGGAAAAGGCCCACAGCCTGGCGGCAAGGAAGGTGAGGGCGGGCACGATCGCAATGGAAAAAAGCAGCCCCGTCATTTCCGGCCAGGGCGTCAGCTTCAGCCAGAGCGAGAGAATGGCCGAATTGAGCAGGAAGCCGGACACGGAAATGATCAGAAAGCGAATGATGCTTCTGAATGCCGTTCCTTTCTGACGCAAATGCGCGAAGCTCCAGAAATAATGGCCGCCGAAGGACACCCAGAAGGCGACAAGATAGCCGCCCAGATTGGCCGCCAGAGGAGGCAGCGCACCGCTTGCCAGGAGGCTTGAGGCCACGGCGGCATGCGTGAGCGTCGCGATGACGCCCACGACCGCGAATTTGCCGGCAGAGGCCGTTTCCGTCCTGAGCTTCCGGTACTTGACGTCAGTTGTCATCTGCGTCCTTTTCCGTTTGGCGCTCGCCGGTCTGAACACCGCCTTCGATGATGTCCTGAATGACGTAGACCGGACGCTGTTTGGCCTCGTTGAACAGGCGGGCGATGTATTCGCCGATCATGCCGATCGACAGCAGCTGGATGCCGGAGAAAAACAGGATGGCCACCATCAGAGAGGCGTAGCCTGGAACATCGACGCCGGATACGAAAACCCGCAAGGTGAGGTAAAGCGCATAGGCGAAGGCGATCAGCGAGACCAGCACGCCGCCATAGAACCAGACCCTGAGCGGCAGGGTCGTAAAGCCGGTCAGGCCGTCCAGTGCGAAATTCCACAGTTTCCAGTAGTTGAACTTGCCGGTTCCGGCCTTGCGGGCCGGGCGCTCGTAAGGGATCGCCATGGCGGGAAAACCGACCCAGGCAAACAGGCCCTTCATGAACCGGTTGCGTTCCGGAAGCCTTAAAAGCGCGTCGATCACCGCGCGGTCGATGAGGCGGAAGTCCCCGGCGTTTGCCGGCATCTCGATGTTGGCGAGCCGGTTGAAGAGCCGGTAGAACCAGCCGGCGGTCGAGCGCTTCATCAGCGTGTCGGAAGACCGGTCGACCCGGAGGCCGTAGACCACGTCGTAGCCCGCGCGCCAGCCGTCGAGCATCTGTAAGATGAGCTCGGGCGGGTCCTGCAGGTCGGCGTCGATGATGACGGCAATGTCGCCCCTGGCGGCCTCCAGGCCGGCGGAAAGAGCTGCTTCCTTGCCGAAGTTTCTGGAAAGGCCGATGAGCCGGCCCGGCAGTCCGTCCTTCAATTGCGCGGACAGGGTGTCGGCCGTGCCGTCACGGCTGCCGTCGTCGATGAAGATATATTCGTAAGCGAGCCCGGTCCGCTCCAGAACCGGGCGTGTTGCCTCCAGGAAATGAGGAAGGACGTCCTGTTCGTTGTAGACGGGAACGATGACGCTGAGCAGAGGTGCGGGAGGCCGTGAGCCCTGTCGTCTGGTAAGATAAACTTGCGCGGCCGCTTTGGTGTCCATGGAGGCTTTCGAAACTTTGGGAGCCCGTTGAAGTCGGCGCAAACTGCCGCAATTTCATGAAAAAGACCAGCCCAAGACGACACCGGCCGCGGAAAACCGAAGGATCTGCTCCGGTTTCGTGCCGGAGCCTGTCTCCACGCCTGAAAAACCATCGGGCGCAACCGGCTTTTTCGGCGCCACCGTGGTGGCGGAAGGACAAACGGGGCTGAATTGAAAACGGCGCCCTCCGGGGCGCCGTTCGATATCGCAGATCTGATCGTAAGGTCTTAGACCAGAGCACCATGGCAGTGCTTGAACTTCTTGCCTGAACCGCATGGGCAGGCCTCGTTGCGGCCGACCTTGCCCCACGTGGAGGGATCGTTCGGATCGCGTGCTGCCGGAGTACCGAGTTGTGCTTCCGCAAGGGCGATCTCGTCCTCGCCTGTCAGCGGATTGACGTGGTGCGCGTGCATTTCCGGCTCCGCCGGCATTTGCGGCGGCTGTTCGGTGACCAGCTCCACCCGCAGCAGCTGGGCGGTGGTCATCTGGCGCAGTTGTGCCAGCATGGATTCGAACAGCGTGAAGGCTTCCGTCTTGTATTCCTGCAGCGGGTCGCGCTGGGCGTAGCCGCGGAACCCGATGACGGAGCGCAGGTGGTCCAGATTGGCGAGATGCTCGCGCCACAGGTTGTCGAGGGTCTGAAGCAGGACGGCCTTTTCCACCTGACGCATGATGTCCGGTGTGTATTTGGCCACCTTTTGAGCCATCATTTCGTCGGAGGCACGGCGCAAACGGTCCTTCACCTCTTCTTCGGCGATGCCTTCCTCGGCGGCCCAGTCCTTGATCGGCAGGTCGAGGTTCAGATATTTGCGCACCTCTTCCTGAAGCCCTTCGGTATCCCATTGCTCGGGATAGGCGCGCTCGGGAATATGAGCCGCCACAAGGTCGTCGATGACGTCGTGACGCATGTCGGCGACAGCGTCCTGAATGGCCTCGCTGTCCATGAGTTCGATGCGCTGATCGAAGACCACCTTGCGCTGGTCGTTCATCACGTCGTCGAATTTCAGAAGGTTCTTGCGGATGTCGAAGTTGCGTGCCTCGACCTTCTGCTGAGCCTTTTCCAGAGCCTTGTTGATCCACGGGTGGATGATGGCTTCGCCTTCTTCCAGTCCCAGCTTCTGGAGCATGGAATCCATGCGTTCGGACCCGAAGATGCGCATCAGGTCGTCCTGCAGGGACAGGAAGAACTTGGAATGGCCGGGGTCGCCCTGGCGGCCGGAACGGCCTCGCAGCTGGTTGTCGATCCGGCGGCTTTCATGGCGTTCCGTGCCGATCACATAAAGACCACCCGCTGCCAGGGCCTTCTGCTTCAGCTCGTCCACCTCCGCGCGGATCTGCGCTTCCTTGGCGGCGCGTTCCGCGCCATCGGGCATGTCGCCGAGTTCCATCTCGATCTGCATGTCCGCATTGCCGCCGAGCTGGATGTCGGTGCCGCGGCCGGCCATGTTGGTTGCGATGGTAACGGCGCCCGGAAGACCCGCCTGCGCCACGATGAAGGCTTCCTGCTCGTGATAGCGCGCGTTCAGGACCGCGAAGACCTTGGTCTTACCGTCCTGCTTTTTCTGCGCGGCAGCGAAGGCAGCCGGATCGCTCAGGTCGATCTGCTTGTAGCCGTGCTTTTTCAGCATTTCGGCAAGAAGTTCAGACTTCTCGATGGAGGTGGTGCCGACGAGAATCGGCTGGCCGCGCTCCTTGCAGTCGTCGATCAGCTCGACGATCGCGTTGAATTTCTCCTGAACCGTCCGGTAGACCTCGTCGTCGTCGTCGATGCGCTGGACCGGCAGGTTGGTCGGGATCTCGACGACTTCCAGCTTGTAGATGTCGGCGAATTCATCCGCCTCGGTCGAGGCCGTGCCAGTCATGCCGGCCAGCTTGTCGTACATGCGGAAGTAGTTCTGGAACGTGATCGAGGCCAGCGTCTGGTTCTCGGGCTGGATGCGGACCTTTTCGCGTGCTTCCAGGGCCTGGTGCAGGCCTTCGGAGAAACGGCGGCCCGGCATCATGCGGCCGGTGAACTCGTCGATGATGACCACTTCGTCGTTGCGGACGATGTAGTCCTTGTCCCGCTGGAACAGCTTGTGCGCCTTGAGCGCCTGCTGGAGGTGGTGGACGACCGCGACGTTTTCCACGTCGTAAAGGGACTCGCCCTTCAGAAGACCTGCTTCGCCCAGCAGGTTTTCAAGCTTCTCGTTGCCGGCTTCGGTAAAGGTCGCGGAACGGGCTTTCTCGTCCAGTTCGAAGTCCTCGCCGGTGAGATGCGGGATGAAGGCATCGACCGTGTTGTAGAATTCGGAGCGGTCTTCCAGCGGGCCGGAAATGATCAGCGGCGTGCGGGCTTCGTCGATCAGGATCGAATCGACTTCGTCGACGATGGCGTAGTGATGTCCGCGCTGAACCATCGACGGGCGGTCGTGTTTCATGTTGTCGCGCAGATAGTCAAAGCCGAATTCGTTGTTGGTGCCGTAGGTCACGTCCGCCGCATAGGCGTCTCGGCGCTCCTCGTCCGAAAGACCATGGGTGATGCAGCCGACGGTAAGGCCGAGGAACTTGTAGACCTGCCCCATCCAGTCGCTGTCGCGCTGTGCCAGGTAGTCGTTCACGGTGACGACGTGAACGCCCTTGCCGGAGAGGGCGTTGAGGTAGACTGGTGCGGTCGCGACCAGGGTCTTGCCTTCACCGGTGCGCATCTCCGAAATCTGGCTGGTATGCAGCACCATGCCGCCGATCAGCTGGACATCGTAGTGTCTCTGGCCAAGCGCTCGGCGCGCCGCTTCACGGACCGTGGCGAAGGCCGGAACGAGAAGGTCATCGACGCTTGCTCCGTTCTTTAGCTGATTGCGGAATTCGTCCGTCCGGGCCCTGAGTGCCTCGTCCGACAGGGCCTGAATTTCCGGTTCCAGGGCGTTGATCTGATCAACCTTTGCCCGAAATGCTTTGATCTTCCGGTCGTTCGCCGAACCGAAAATCTTACGTGCTAAAGCGCCAAGGCCAGCCATGTGGCGGTCCTTCCTTTAAGGCGGCGCCACCTGGCAATCCGGCGCCTGCCCATGAAATCGTCTCAATTGCTGTCCACGTTGCCGCCAAGCGCAACGCGCTGGCCGGTGAACGCGGCCGAAAAGATGCCATCCGGCCCGCAGGCAGGAACGCCCGACAGATAAGAGGGGGCTCAATGCTTGTCAACGCTGCTGGAATGCGCAATGTAGCCACGCCCCCCTTAAAAGGAGGGATGAAAGATTATTGTTCCTATACGTAAAGGACTTCTCATGTTCCGATTCCCGATGCGCAGGCCGGTCCAGGCACTCGCCGTTTCTCTTCTGGCCCTGTCGCTTGGATCCGCGTCGCTGTCCGCCGCCGAACCGGACGACGTGGTCGCGAAAGTTGGCGATGCGGAAATCACGGAAGCCGATATTGCGTTCGCCGCCCGTGACATCGGCAAGGAATTGCAGCGCTTTCCGCCGACCCAATGGCGCCAGCTCCTGCTCGACGCCGTTGTCGACATGGAACTTCTGGCGCAGGCCGCGCGCGCGGAAGGCATCGATCAGGACCCGGATTTCAAGAAACAGCTGGAATTTCTGGAGCTGCAGGCCCTGCGCAATGCCTACCTCGCCCAGAAGGTGGCCGGGAGCGTCAGCGAAGACGAGGTCAAGGCTGCCTATGAAAAGGAATTCGCCGACTTCGAAGGTCCGGAAGAAATTCGTGCCCGTCACATTCTGGTGAAAGAGAAAGCTGAAGCCGAAGCGCTCATCAAGGATCTGGACGGCGGAGCCGATTTCGCCGAACTGGCCCGCGAGAAATCCACCGGCCCGAGCGGCCCGAACGGCGGAGATCTCGGCTATTTCGCCAAGGGTCAGATGGTGCCCGCCTTTCAGGATGCCGCCTTTGCTCTGGAGCCGGGCGCCTATACCAAGGAACCCGTCGAAACCCAGTTCGGCTGGCATGTCATCAAGCTGGAAGACAAGCGCCGCCAGGAAAAGCCCGCACTTGAGCAGGTGGAGGCCGGTCTGCGCCAGAAACTGATCCGCGAGCGTTACGATGCCAAGATGGCGGAGCTCAAGGAAACGGTGAGTGTCGAGATCCTCGACGAGGAACTGGCAAAACCCGCCGAAGAAGGTGAAGCAGCCGCAGAAGGCGAGAAGACCGAATAAGTCCCGCCACCCCGGCAACGATCCTGCCCGGCAGCGGTCCGCTGCCGGGTTTTTTGCGCCTGCACGACTTTCCGATCGAAAAGGCTTGCGCTTGCCGTGCGCTTGTGGATAGGGACTCCTGACTGCAATCGTGACCGGGACAGCCTGAATGTCGACGACCGTTTCTCCTCTCGCGCCGAAATCCTATCCTGACATGCCGGACATCGAAGGCGTTCAATTCGCGACCGCTGCCGCCGGTATCAAGTACAAGGGCCGCACCGACGTGCTGCTGGCAACCGTCCCGGAAGGAACGGCCGTGGCGGGTGTCTTCACCCGATCGAAATGCTCCTCCGCGCCGGTGGACTGGTGCAAGGACCGGGTCGGAGGCGGCAAGGCGCGCGCGCTTCTGGTGAACTCGGGCAATGCCAACGCGTTCACAGGCAAGAAGGGCAAGGCGGCCGTCGAACTGTCGGCGGACATCGTCTCCAAGGCGCTCGGCTGTACGGATGGTGAAATTTTCCTGGCGTCCACCGGCGTGATCGGCGAACCGTTACCGGCGGAAAAATTCGCCGATGTGGTGGATACGCTGAAGAACGGTCAGGGCAACGCAAACTGGCTGGATGCCGCAAGGGCGATCATGACCACGGACACCTATCCGAAGGTGTCGACCGCCAGTGCCGAACTGGACGGCGCAACGGTTCTGATCAACGGCATGGCGAAGGGCGCGGGCATGATCGCACCCGACATGGCGACCATGCTGTCATTCATCTTTACCGATGCCGCGATCGCGCCCGATGTGCTCCAGGCTCTGCTCAGCGGTGAAACCGGCGGCAGCTTCAACGCGGTCACCGTGGACAGCGATACGTCGACGTCGGACACGGTGCTTCTTTTTGCAACCGGAACGGCGGCGGCACGCGGTGTCTCGCCCGTCGAGACCCTGGATGATCCGCGCGTGGAGATCCTGCGGGCGGCGCTCGGAGACGTGATGCTCGATCTGGCGCAGCAGATCGTGCGGGACGGCGAAGGCGCGCGGAAATTCGTCGAAGTGCGCGTTGAGGGCGCCGAGAGTGACGCCTCCGCCAAGAAGATTGCCCTTTCGATTGCCAATTCGCCGCTGGTGAAGACGGCGGTCGCCGGAGAGGACGCCAACTGGGGCCGGGTCGTCATGGCCGTCGGCAAGGCCGGGGAACCCGCCGACCGCGACCGTCTGGCAATCTGGTTCGGCGATGTCCGGGTGGCGGTCGAGGGCGAGCGTGATCCGGACTACAGCGAGGAAGCGGCCTCCGCGGTCATGAAGGAACAGGATATCGTCATCCGGGTGGATCTCGGCCTCGGGGCGGGACAGGCGACGGTGTGGACCTGCGACCTCACCAAGGAATACGTCGCGATCAACGGCGATTACCGGAGCTAGGGTCTGAATTTCGGACCCTTCCGCCTTTGCATTTCCTTCGGAGTTTTCCCAGGCCCCGGGCTGGTTTTCTTAACGAAGGTCACGCGGTTTTCTCAAACGGGATCTCAACCATGACCAAAATCGTGCTTGTCGCGGCCTGTGCCCTTGTCGATGTGGACAACCGAATTCTCCTGGCGCAGCGGCCGGAGGGCAAGTCCATGGCAGGACTATGGGAATTCCCCGGAGGCAAGGTCGAAGAGGGCGAGCGGCCGGAGGAAACCCTGATCCGGGAGTTGAAAGAGGAACTCGGAATCGAGGTTAACGAAGCGTGTCTGGCGCCCCTCACTTTTGCAAGTCACTCTTATGAAGATTTTCATCTGCTTATGCCACTTTACATCTGTCGAAGGTGGAGTGGTATTCCGCAGGGCCGTGAAAATCAGGCCTTGAAATGGGTTCGCGCCCTCAAATTGAGGGAATATCCGATGCCGGCGGCCGATGAGCCTCTGATTCCCCATCTGTTGGAGGCAGTTTGAAGCATCTATTGGTAGCCCGTTGGGGGAGTGAATGCGAGTTCGAACTCAGATCATTGCAGGCCATGTGCCGGCACTTCGTTCCGTGGTTCGGAATTTCCGCCGGGACGAAAGCGGCGCGACTTCCATTGAATATGCCCTGATTGCGACCCTTATGTGCGTTATCGTCATCGGTGCGCTGACGGCACTGGGAACCACCTTGTCCGACAATTTCCTTCTGGGCGTTACAGGCGCCATAAGCGACGCCATGGCCTCAAAGGGCTGATGCCAAACGACATTGACGGGAGCGCTTCCAGGCGCTGGTAGCCCGGTCAGTCCCTTACCTTCTGCTCATCGACGCCGAGTGCGTCTGCCAACCGCGCCTTTGCCGATCCGGGGCGCAGCGGTTTCTGCTGGCTTTCATGCGGGGCCCAGCCCGACAGCGTTACAAGGGCGAAACTTGCCCTGATCCTTCCGTCCGCATCTGCATGATTTTCCGCATAGAGTTCGGCTGCCCGCAACAGCACTGCTTTGGAGAGCGGCTTGTGGCTGCGGTCCTTCAGGACAGACGCCGCGCCCATGGAGCGCAAGTCGGCCAGCAGCGCGAACATCGTGTCGTAGCGCACCGTAACCGTGTCGAGATCCGTAACCGGGAGTGCGAAACCCGCCCTTTGCAGCAAGCTGCCGAGGTCACGTGTGTCGGCGAAGGGCAGCACACGCGCCGCTGCCCCGCCCTTGATTTCCAGTTCCGCCCTGGTGAGGCTGTCGCGCAATTCCGTCAATGTGCCTGCGCCCGGCAGCGTGGCGAGGAAGAGACCGTCCGGAGCTAGTGCCCTGCGGATCTGGATAAGGGTCCCCGGCAGGTCGTTGACGACTTGCAGGTTCAATGCGGAAACGATGAGGTCGACGGACTGGTCGCCGAATGGCAGCAGGGCATCGTCCACAACAAGGTCCGGCGCCGGCAGGTTCGGGTCGGGCGTGAAGAGATCTGCCCGCAGGATTGTCGCCGCCTTGCCGGAATTCCGGATTGCGTTCGACACAAGGCCGGTGTGCCCTCCAAGGTCGACCGCGGTCCGGAAAGACCGGTTGATCAGCGAAAGCCTGTCTTCCAGATCCTCGGCAACCGCCTTGAGCAGAAAGTCCGCGCCGGGCCGTGCCGTCTTGAGGGCGCGCTCGCGGAACTGGCGAAAAAGACGGCGGTCAAACAGGTCAGGTTGGGCGCTCACGGGATTCTCGGCCTTTGTCAGGTGCTTGGCGGTCACATATGGTATCTGTCCGGCAAGGTCAAAGTTTGTTCCGCCGGGACGTCCGTTTCACGTCTTCTGACAAATGAAGCAAGTTGAAACGGCTACAGGGAAACACGCCGCTCTGACGGCTTTCGCGAGGAGGGGGAGGAAATTGCATCCGGCGGCAACGCGTCTCGCCTCAGTTCCGGGTCCGGCCGCCAGGCTGGTTCTCGATTTCCTGCTGCCTCCGCGCTGCCTGACCTGTGATGCCAGGGTTTCGGAGGTGGACGGATTATGTGCGGACTGCTGGCAGAAGGTGCAATTCATCGAAAAGCCGCTGTGTCATCGTCTGGGGTTGCCGTTTTCGCATGACATCGGTGACGGCGCATGGAGCCCACAGGCCATTGCCAATCCGCCGCCGTTCGACCGGCTGCGCGCGGTTGCGATCTACGACGGCGCTGCGCGGGACCTTGTTCTGGGCCTCAAGTTCGGCCGGCGCCGGGATCTCGCCCGGCCAATGGGCCGGTGGATGGCGCGGGCGGGCAATGAGTTCCTCGACCGGGAGAGCATTCTTGTTCCGGTTCCCCTGCACTGGTTCCGGCTGTTGACGCGGCGTTTCAACCAGTCCGCAGATCTTGCCCGGGCGGTTGCTCAAACATGCGGCGGACAGTTCGAACCGGGGCTTCTGAAGCGGCGCAAACGGACCCGTCAACAGGTGGGACTGACGGCTAAAGAGCGATGGAAAAATGTCCGCTCCGCTTTTTCCGTCGATCCGGCCCGGCGGGGGGACCTTCTGGGCCGTCACGTCGTTTTGATCGACGATGTCATGACGACAGGTTCGACTGTTGCTGCCTGCAGCAAGATACTCCTTTCCGCAGGGGCGGCCTCCGTAGATGTGCTGAGCTTCGCGCTTGTTGATCCTTCACATACGTCTTCCACGGAACCCGCTACGTCTTGACGGATACTCCCCGCTCTTGAGTTTTTGCTGAATGACCGCATATAACCCCGGTGTTTTCGTCGCGGCTGAAGTAAATGCCAGCCGTTTCGTGTAAGTGGAAGGATCGGAATGAATGTTTGACGTGGTGATCTACACACGCCAGCTTTGCGGCTTTTGTACCGCAGCCAAAAGGCTGCTCGACAAGAAGGGTGTTGCCTACACCGAGCATGACGCTACGTTCAATCCGGCGCTACGCCGGGAAATGATTCAAAAGGCGAACGGCCGGGCCACGTTCCCGCAGATCTTCGTCGGCAAGACCCACGTCGGCGGCTGCGACGATCTGCACAACCTGGAACGGGCCGGCAAGCTGGACGTGCTGCTGGCGTCCTGAGTTAGTATAAGATCCGAACATTCAATTCCGGCGGGCACGATGAGTGGTCGTTGGTCATACCAACCGGAGGAACCGCGTCCGCATGTCCGCATTCACCGCAGCATGTGTCCAGCTCCGCAGCGGCAAGTCCGTCGCGGACAATCTCAAGGTGGCTGAAGACCTGATCCGGGCGGCCGCGAAGGACGGTGCGCAATACGTGCAGACGCCGGAGATGTCGAACCTGCTGGTGCGCAGCCGCGAGGAACTGCTGGAAGAAATTCGCGAGCCGGCGCGAGATCCGTTCCTGCAAAGGGCACAGGTGCTGGCGTCTGAACTCGGGATCCATCTTCATCTCGGCTCGCTGGCGGTCTTGAGCGGCAACGGCAAGGTTGCCAACCGCGGGTTTCTGATCGCGCCCGACGGCCGCATTCTCGCCAGCTACGACAAGATCCACATGTTCGACGTGGATCTGCCCAACGGAGAAAGCTGGCGGGAATCGGCAACCTATGAGCCTGGCACCCAGTCGGTCCTTGTGGACCTTCCCTTTGCCCGGGTCGGAATGGCGGTTTGTTACGACATTCGCTTTCCGGCGATCTTCCGGACCCAGGCCAGGGCCGGTGCACAGGTGTTGACCGCTCCGGCCGCCTTCACCCGTCAGACTGGCGAAGCCCATTGGCACGTGCTGCAGCGCGCCCGAGCCATCGAGAACGGCGTCTTC
>NZ_JBNKYW010000239.1:0-9808 GCF_050301095.1 Roseibium sp. | reverse complement strand
AAACCCGCGCCGATCACAATGACCGGCATTTCGCTGGTCGGTTCCATAAGGGATCTCCTTCTGATCGCAATTTCATGACCAAGGAGATGGACGAAAGCCATGCGGGGAGATAGAAGCAGAAAGGAAGGAAACGGTGATTATCGGACACAAGTATGATGGAAAACTCAAAAAAGCTGCTTCAAACGGTTATTATCGGCGCACCTTGCGCTGGAACTGCAACGGTGTTTTCCATCCTTGATGTCCTGGCATCTGTCGGCCGGGACTGGGAGTTCCTCCACGGCGCACCGCCGGCTCCGGCGACTTTTGCCGCAAGTTACAGAACCACGAACGGCGCACCTTACTGGGACCTGAACGGGCGCCGGATCACGCCCGATGCTGCCCTGGACGAACTCCCCGGGCCGGACCTTGTCATTGTGCCGGAAATGCAGTTCGACCCGAACCGGCCTTTGCCCGAGGATCTCGTGGAGCTTGCCCGATGGGTCGCGATGGCCCATGCGGATGGAGCGACGGTGGCCTCGGTCTGTTCAGGGGCGCTTCTGCTTGCCGAAGCCGGTCTCCTTGACGGCAACGAGGCTACGACACACTGGGCGTTCGCCGATATGCTCGAACGCGACCACCCCGAGGTCAGTGTTCGGCGCGAGCGTATTCTTGTTCCGGCCGGTGAAGGACACCGGGTGATCACTGCGGGCGGCGCGTCGGCGTGGGAGGATCTCATGCTTTACCTGATCGGCAGGTTCGTGGGCGCCGAAGCGGCACGGCGCATTGCCAAACTTCATCTGATCTCACCGCACGGCGACGGGCAATTGACCTATGCATCGCTCACCGCCGGGCGCCAGCACGAGGACCGGACCGTGTGTGAAGCTCAGCTCTGGGCCGCGGACAACTATGCATGCCCGACACCCGTCGCGGAGATGGCTTCGCGCAGCGGCCTGTCCGAGCGAGGCTTTCTGCGCCGGTTTCGCAAGGCCACCGGCCAGTCGCCGGCCGATTACATTCAAAGCTTGCGGATAGAGGAAGCCAAGCAGTTGCTCGAGACGACCGACATGCCGGTGGAGAGCATTGCGACGGAAGTCGGCTATTCGGAACCCTCCAGCTTCCGGTCGGCCTTTCGAAAACGGGTTGGTGTTTCCGCATCAGTCTTCCGCAGAAAATGGCGCATTCTGTCAGCGGTCGGCACCGTATAAGTCAGTGCAAAGCGCACTGGCAGCGTCACGATAATGAAAACATCGACGGAAATCGCCTGACCCCGCAATCGATCCGATGGGACAGATGCCGGGCCTGCCAACGCGTACGGGACCTCACACAGGCTTGCGTTTCTAGACCATCTCGTTTCCTGCTATTATTCCCGGTCTTATCGCCCGCTCTGGAGTGGGCGAATTCAAATGTCCTTAAATACACAAGCAATCGCCGCTTCATTCGGCGGTAGGCCCTCTAGAAAGGGAGGACATAGGCCATGATCGCATCCAAAGTTCTACCGATCCTGATGCTCTCGGTAGCGAGCACACCCTTCGGTGTCATCAGCCTCCATGCCGAAGAAAAGCCAGAGCAGACTGCGGAAACACCGAAAGCGAAAAGCACCTTGCTCCTCGAGCAAAAACTGGAGGGCCTTCCAGGATACGTAGTGCAGGTGGTTCTGGTCGAAGGTCCTCCCGGATGGGTCGGTGGCAAGCACTATCATCCAGGGCACAT
The DNA here is from genome assembly GCF_050301095.1 of Roseibium sp. Lineage (GTDB taxonomy): Bacteria > Pseudomonadota > Alphaproteobacteria > Rhizobiales > Stappiaceae > Roseibium. Next base: position 8,119 of record NZ_JBNKYW010000239.1, on the reverse strand, counting down.
TTTCGGATACATCTTGGAAGGCAGCTACGAGTTCAACTTCGACAATATGAAGTCGCGAACCGTCGGGCCAGGCGAAGTGTTTTATGAAACTCCGAATTCCGTCATGCGCTCAAGGAACGGCAGCGACACGGAATGGGTGCGTGACGTCGTGTTTCATTTAAAGCGCGAAGAAGATCCGGCCGCCGTGAGCGTGGACTAACTCAGCGTGCGTTGTTCACGCTATCGGGTGTAGGGCCTGTCCATCGGAATGCCCGCTCGCTTAAACGAAGCCATGACCGCGTTTCGGTCCTTCTGGTGCGCAAAATTCCGGATCAGCCAGAATGACCTGAGATGCGTACCCGGATAGCGGTCGAACAGCCGGGTCAGGGTAACATTCTCTTCGGCGCTGCGGCCTAGCGCGTGGTAGGACGCTGCCAGCACGGCCAGACCGGCATCGTCGATGGGGCCGCCTTGCGCGGTGTTTTCCTCAAAGGCGGACACGGCCGCGCCGTACCGGCCGGCGACAAATTCGGCGAGACCGAGATAATTCAGGTAAGGGCTGCCGGAATACGGGTTCAGGCGAATGGCGGATTTGATGTGCGCGGCGGCTTCGTCCGGCCGACCCAGCAGGACAAGGAACAGGCCGAGCCGGCCGTGAGCATCCGCACTGCTCGGCGAGGATTGCATGATCTGCTCCAGTATCGTGACGGCCTCGTCATGCCTGCCAAGCAGGAAATTGGCTTCCGCCAGTGCCAGTCTCGCCAATTTGTCCCGCGGATCGAGTTCCAGCGCTCTTTCCGCATACCTCAAGGCGTCCGCGCGGTCGGCGTCGGGCGTTGTGGCGTAGCCCCGGAACACGGCGAGCGAATAGCTTCGCGACAAACCGGCATAGCCGCCTGAAAACTCCGGTTCCCGGGCAACCAGCTCTTGAAAAAGGTCCCGGGCATTGGCCAGATCCGATCTATCGGCAAAATATTCAGGGAGTATCGTACTCGCACGTCCGAACAACATGTAACTCGGGGCCGCAAGGCCGTGGGCGTTGTTCGTCCGTTGTCCCTCTCCGGTTTCCAGCTTCACCGCGAGTTCGGCGACAACGCTGTCGACAACCCTGTTCTGCAGGGCGAGCAAATCATCCAGATCGCCGACGTAACGTTCCGCCCAAAGATGATACCCGTTGATGGCATCTATCAATTGCGCATTTATGCGAACGGTTTCCCCGGCCGCCTGCACGCTCCCTTCCAGGACATAGCGCACACCGAAATCTTCCGCGACCTCCTGTATCTTCACAGGTTTGCCCTTGTAGGTAAAAGCGGAATTGGCCGCGATGACGAACAGGTTCCTGAACTTGGAAAGGTCCGTAATCAGGTCGTTGGTGATGCCGTCGGCCAGGTATTCCTGCCCCGATCGCCCGCCGAGATCGGCAAAAGGCAGAACGACCAGGGAGGGTTTGTCGGGTAACGGAAAGGCCATGTCTTTTACCGACGCGGTTTCCGTGACGACCCGCCAGGGCTGCCAGAACACGAGCGCGGCAGCCGAAAGGACCACTGCCAGAAGCGTGGTGACCGCAAACGGCTTGATCAGGCGGCGGACCGCGGGCACCGGAGCGGGGGCGGACCCTTTCTTTTCGGGGGCCATCAGGACGCGAAAAACCTGAACGGGTTCGGGTATGTTCTTCACGTTCCGGGGGCCCAGGTCCTCGAACCTGGAAGCCACTCTGCCGCGTACATGTTCGACCACGGTGCGCGAGACGCATATGCCGCCCGGTTCGGCAAGCTCCTCGAGCCGTGCCGCGACATTCACCCTGTCGCCGAACATGTCTTCATCCTCGAAAAGCACATCTCCGAGATTGACGCCCGCGCGGTAGAGAATTCGCTGATCGGCGGGAACATCCGCCTCAGCCTCCGCCACGGACAACTGAATCATCACCGCGCATCTGACGGCATCGACCACGCTGTGAAACTCACCGAGCAACCCGTCGCCGGTCGTCTTGACGATGCGGCCTCGGTATTCCGCCAGCCTGGGATCGATGAGCCTGGAGCGATGTTGCTTGAGGCGCTTGAGGGTACCGGACTCGTCAGCAGCCATGAGCCGGCTGTAGCCGATCATGTCAATTGCCAAGATAGCAGCGAGGCGCCGCTCCATGGGTTTTCCCTTCAATGGGTAGACGAAACGTCCGGGCAATCGAGTTTATGGGATTTGGAGCAATCGTCCAGCGACTGCCGCTGTCCGGAAAGGACTTTCGGCGTCTGCATCCGTCCAGGTGCTGACGGTTATCCGCTGATCCCGGGCCCTCGGCCTGACCCTAGCCGTACCCGTGCAGGTGTGATCCGTTTTCCTTCAGCCAGACGCGGGCTGTCGGGGTCTGTGGCGCCAGTTGTTCGCATAGGCGCCAGAAGCGGGCCGAATGGTTCATTTCCTGCAAATGCGCCACTTCATGGGCAGCGACATAGTCGAGGATTTCGGGAGGGGCGAGGATCAGCCGCCAGGAGAAGGACAGGCGGCCGTTGTGGGCGCAGGAGCCCCAGCGGCTCCTGGTGTCGCGGATGCTGAGCGCGGCGACTTTCCGGCCGATGCGTCCGGCATGGAGTTCCGTGCGCTCCGTCAGGTCCTTGCGCGCCTCTTCCTTCAGCCAGGCCGTCACCTTGCGCGGCATGTGATCCTCGGCGCCCGGAACGAACAGGGCCGGGAAGCCGTCCTCCGTCTGCCGCACTGTCACCAGTCCGCGCAGTTTGCCCGTCGGCACGATGACGTGCTCCTCCCCGCGCAAGGGGACGATATCGCCGGGCTGGAAGGCAACATGGTCGGGCCGGTCCTGGAGGCGTTCGATCAGCCAGTCGATATGCTGGCGGGCAAAACGCTCCGCCCGGGCGAGATTGCCGCCCTTCGGCACGGTCAGGATGGGACCGGACCTGTCTGCGGGTAGTTTCAGGAGATAACGCTGCGCTCGCGGATTTGCCTTGAGGCGAATGCGGACGGCGCGTGTTTCCGTCTCTATTTCGATATGTTCTGGCAGCGCAGACCTGCCGGCGCGGAGCAGCTTCAAGAGCGGAGTTCCAAACGAATCAGTTGAGGGAAGTCTAGAAGAGTTCGGCCGTGCTTTAAACGGACGAAAGCGGCACCTGTCAGGGCGCCGCTCTCGGTCAGGCCGTCGGGGGAACGGCTGGGAGGATTCTGGAGGAAGTCAGGAGGAGGAGGTCAGGCGGAGGCGCCTTCGGAACTTCCTTTGGTCCGGCCCCGGTTGGCCATGAAACGGTCGAACTCTTCCTGGTCACGGGCACGGCGCAGTTCTCTCAGGAAATCGTCGAAGTCCGCACGCATTGCGTCGAGCTTGGCGCGTTCTTCTTCCAGGCGCTTCAGTTCCCGTTCGCGGTAGTCGTCGAAAGCAACGTTGCCCGTGCGGGCATAGCCGGCCGTATTTGACATCTGATCGAATGCTCCCTTCAGCGGGCTTGCCCGCCATTGATCCCGCGCGTCGCGGGCCATGCCTTCAAACCGGTCGCCCCACAGAATGTAGGCGAGCATGGCAAGGCCAAGCGGCCAGAACACCATGAACCCCAGAACCATCAGACCGATGGTTGCCGGCGTCCAGGCAGGCTTGATCATGCAACTCTTGGTCGTAGTCATCGTCCTATCCATTTAAGACATCCACGTTTATCAGGTGGGTATTGGTCGGACGGGCGTCAAGGATTTGTGATCGGGAACACAGTGACAATCGGCGGAAAATCGCGGCAAGGGTGCGCGATTGCCAGTGTCAGAACGTTGTTTTTCCTACAAAAACGGGCACGCAGCCGAGTTGCGGCTTCAATCACATGTTGCAGGATGTCGCAAAGGCTTGCGCTGGCGCGCAATTGGGCCGCAGGCCCCGGACCGGGGCCTGCGGCGAATGTGTCAGCTCACCTTTTCGGAGAGCGCGCGGGCCTGTCCGATCCAGTTGTCGCGGGCGATCCGGCCGCGGAAATCGAGCTTGTTGTCGAGAGCCTCGATCTGCGCGGCCGTCAACGACGCAATCTGCCAGTAGTGGAAGATGCCGGCTTCATTCAGGGAGGACTCGAGCTTGGGTCCGACACCGCTGATTGCCTTGAGATCGTCCGCGGCCCCGTCCGGCTTGGCCAGAAGGATTTCCGCCAGGGAATCTTTCCCGGCTTTCGCCGCAGCCGCCGGTTTCGCGGGCACCCTGGATGCCTTTGCTGAAGCTGCCTTTTCTGCCGGCCTGACGGGTTTTGCAGGAGCCTTCTTCGGCTGGTCCGTTCGGTTGGACCGGATGAAGTCCATGACGCGAGGCGCGATTTCCGAACGCCAGCGCGAACCGTTGAAGACACCGTAGTGACCGACGTTCGGCTGTTCGTAATGGGCCTTCATGGCATCCGGCAGATTGGTGCACAGGTCATGGGCGGCCCGGGTCTGGCCGCGGCCGGTGATGTCGTCCTTCTCCCCTTCCACGGTCAGAAGGGCGGTGCGGCTGATCTTGGAACAGTCGACCAGACGGCCATTGTGCATCATGGTCCCGTTCGGCAGGGCGTGCTCGATGAACACCGTTTCGACCGTCTGCAGGTAGAATTCGGCAGTCAGGTCCATCACGGCCAGATATTCGTCGTAGAAGTCCCGGTGCTTTTCGGCGTTGTCGCCGTCACCTTCCACAAGATGCTGGAAGAACTCCCGATGGGCTGTCACGTGACGATCCAGGTTCATGCTCATGAAGCCGGAAAGCTGCAGGAAACCGGGGTAAACGTCACGCATGAAACCCGGATGCGGGAACGGCACCTTCATGATGACGTTGTTCTTGAACCAGTCGATGCCCTTCGAGACCGCGAGATCGTTCACGGCGGTCGGGGCCACTCTTGTGTCGATCGGCCCGCCCATCAGCGTCATGGTCGACGGCACATAGGGGTCTTCCCGATCTTCCATCACCGCGACCGCCGCCAGAACCGGCACGGAGGGCTGGCACACGCCCAGCACATGGGTATCCGGGCCGAGGTAGTGCAGCATCGAGACGATATAATCGATATAATCGTCAAGATCGAACTTGCCTTCCTGCACGGGCACCATGCGGGCGTCGATCCAGTCGGTGATATAGACGTCCGCATTCGGCATGAGCGCCTCGACCGTACCGCGCAAGAGCGTGGCATAGTGGCCGGACATCGGCGCGACGATCAGGATCTTCGGGTCGTTGCGGTGTGTGGCGACCCCGCGTTCGAAACGGATCAGGTCGCAGAACGCCCGGCTCCATACAATTTCCTCGCGGACCGCGACACGCACGCCGCCGACGGAGGTTTCTGTCAAGCCGAAGTCCGGTTTGCCGTAACGCCGCGTCGTGCGTTCCAGAACTTCACAGCCCGCCGCGATGGAGCGGCCGTAGCTGGTGTGGGCGAAGGGGTTGAGTGGATTTTGAAAGTACAGACGCGTCATGTCGGCCATGGCCCGAACGGGCGCCATGGCGGCGTGGTTCAATTCGTAAAGGTGATAATACGGCAAAGGCGCGTCTCCTTTGTTGACGAAGCCGCTGTCTATCCCCTTGGCAAAACCAGAAAACATTCTTTTACGGCCCGACTGTTATTGCACCATCTATTGCATTGCAACACGTTAACTAGCCAGGCACCGCACCGCAATACTTCAAATTGATAGGAAATTGCGGACGTAAATACCCAAGATCACGGGGAAACTCGTTTCGGCACCAAATCAACGTGCGGCGCAAAAGCCGGATTGGATATTTAAATCAAGTTTGTAGAAAGAATTATTTTTTTGCAATCGGCCGGTCAGGAGGCGATATCGGCCACCACAGCGTCGAGAACAAAAAATCCTTCCCGTGTCGCCCGAACCCTGTTTTCCCCGATTTCTTCGACCATGCCGTGCTCCAGAAGGGCATTCAGGCGGCGCGGATCGATGGAACGATGGGCCAGTCTTTCAAATCGGGCGAGGTCGATCCCCTCGGTCAGCCTCAGGCCCATCAGCAGGAATTCGTCGCCCTGCTCCTCTTCGCCGAGGCCGGCATTCTCCACCAGGCCGTGCCCGTATTGCTCGACATTCTCCAGCCAGGTTTCCGGATGCCGTTCCGTTGCCGTGGCAAGGCGGCTGGCACCCACGGTCAGCCGGCCATGGGCACCCGGGCCGACACCGACATAATCGCCATAGCGCCAGTAGACCAGGTTGTGACGGCATTCCGCACCCGGCCGGGCGTGGTTGGAGACCTCATAGGCGGGAAGGCCCGCCTCGCCGGTCACGGCCTGCGTCAGCCCGTAGAACTCGGCACCGAGTTCGGGCTCCGGCATCTTGAGCTTGCCGGCGCGATGGAGTGTATAGAACGGCGTGCCTTCCTCGATTGTCAGCTGATAGAGCGACAGGTGATCGGCGGCCAGGCCGATGGCCTGCTTCAATTCCGCCTCCCAGCCGCTCAAGGTCTGTCCGGGCCGGGCGTAGATCAGGTCGAAAGACAACCGGGGAAAGGTTTCGCGGGCGATTTCGATGGCCTTGCGCGCCGTTTGCGCGTCGTGCAGGCGGCCGAGCAGCTTCAGGTCCGTGTCGTGCAGCGACTGAACGCCGAGCGACACGCGGTTGACGCCGGCGGAACGGTACCCCTTGAAGCGGCCGGCCTCCACGGAAGAGGGGTTGGCTTCCAGCGAAATCTCGACGGTCTCGTCCATCTGCCAGCGGTCGGAAATCGCCGTCAGGATGCGTTCGACGGTTGCGGGCTCCATCAGCGAGGGGGTGCCGCCGCCCAGAAACACGGACTGGACCGTCTTATTGCCGGTCAGCTCGGCGAAATGGGTAAGTTCCCGTTCGAAGGCGGCGGCGAAGCGCGCCTGGTCGACAGGCTGATGGCGGACATGGGAATTGAAGTCGCAATAAGGGCATTTGGCCGCGCAGAACGGCCAATGAACATAAATCCCGAATCCTCCTTCGTTCACCCCTTGCGACGTCACGGTTTATTCCTTGTGATTACCTGTCAGCCCACCAGCGGGCGGGCTGCGTCAAAGGCAGCCATCGGCAAAGAGCCTGAAAGCCCGGGACCGGTGGGAAAGTGCCGGCGTATCCTTGGAGCCGCCGTGTTTTTCCTCCGATGTCATTTCGCCGAACGTCCTGTCCTTGCCGTCGGGAAGAAAGATCGGATCGTAGCCGAAGCCTTGCGATCCCCGAGGTGGCCACACCACCTGCCCTTCGACTTCTCCCCGGAAAACTTCCTCATGGCCGTCCGGCCAGGCAAGGCAGAGCACGGCCACGAAGGAGGAGCGCCGCTGCTCCGGGTCTGTTGCGCCCTTCGACTGCAGCTTTTCCTCCACCGTGCGCATTGCCATGGCAAAGTCCTTGTCCGGCCCCGCCCAGCGGGCGGAATAGACGCCCGGGTCACCGTCGAGCGCGGCCACGCAGAAGCCGCTGTCGTCGGCGAGCGAGGGATAGCCGGACGCCTTGGCCGCCGCATGTGCCTTCAGGGCCGCGTTTTCCTCGAAGGTCACGCCGGTTTCCTCTGGCTCCGGCAGGTCGAGGTCGCCCGCGGAGACGACTTCGAAACCGAATGGTTCCAGCAGCTCGTTGATTTCGCGGATCTTGCCCTTGTTGTGGCTGGCCACAACAAGCTTGCCGGGTTCCAGTTTACGATGCGCCATGTGCCGGGGTCCTTAGAGAATGGCCATTTTCTGAAGCTCGACGAGCCGGCCGATACCGGTTTTCGCAAGGCCCATGAGCTGTCCGAACTCTTCTTCGGAGAAAGGGGCGCCTTCCGCGGTTCCCTGGATTTCGACGATGCCGCCTGAACCGGTCAAGACGAAGTTCGCGTCCGTTTCGGCGGTGCTGTCCTCGGCATAATCGAGGTCGAGAACCGGCGTGCCTTCGTAGATACCGCAGGAAATGGCGGCGATGTGGTCCTTCAGGACCGCGCCGGAGACCATGTCACGCGCCTTCATCCACTCGATGCAGTCGCGCAGCGCGATCCAGGCACCGGTGATTGCCGCGGTGCGGGTGCCGCCGTCGGCCTGAATGACGTCGCAGTCGACGGTGATCTGGGCTTCGCCCAGGGCCTGCAGGTCGACCACGGCTCGTAAGGAGCGCCCGATCAGACGCTGGATTTCCTGGGTGCGGCCCGACTGCTTGCCGGCGCTGGCCTCGCGGCGCATCCGGTCGCCCGTCGCGCGCGGCAGCATGCCGTATT
>NZ_JBNKYW010000238.1:0-9397 GCF_050301095.1 Roseibium sp. | reverse complement strand
TTCGCGAGTTTCAGGGCGAACCCGTACCTTCGTCTACTGGGTGGCGCATTCCGCCGGTCTCGTGTCCATGGTCCAGTCCCCGGCCGGCATAGCCCCCAGCTTCGTTTTGAAGGACTTGCCGTTGTGCTCTCCCCGGCCTGTCAGAAGATTGACGTCGCACTGGCCGCCCGCATCCGGATCGAGCGTGTCATAATAGGAATAGGTGTATCCGGCGACCAGAAACGCGCCGCGCCGGTAGGCAATGGTCAAAGCCTGCTCCCAGCGGTCCCTGCCTATGGCCGAGTTTTCGGAATAGATTTTCAGGGATCCGTGCTCGTTTGCCTCCATCCAGGGTTCCTGGCCATACATGCCACCCCGCCAGACGATATTCGGCGCGTAGACCGCCTGCTTCCAGCCTTCCCCGGCATCGGTGAAGATGTAGAGATCCGCGCCATCCTCTGTCTCCACGAGGGTCGCCCGGTAGCGCACGATATCGCCATCGACCGGTACGGTCGCGACCCCTGCAATGGCGACAGCGGGAACGTTCGCAGGCTGAGCAGCCAAAGGGACCGGGCCGATCATTGCAAAAAGCGCCGCACAAACGAACAGGGCCTTTCTGGAAAGATACCTGGACACGTCAGTTACTCCATCCCTTCACCTGATATGGACCGGCCCCCAAAGCAGCGGGATTCGCCAGAACCGGTTGCCACACCATATCAGGATTGCACGACCCGGCGAGCGATAAGGAGTTCTTCTGCTACGAAATGGCCCCGAGAAAACGATCTGGGCAGCCAAAAAGCAAAAAGGCCGCCCGAGGGGCAGCCTTTTGATGAAGCACCGGTAGAAATGCTTCGAATATGGTGCGGTCGAGAAGACTCGAACTTCCACGGGTTTTACCCCACAGCGACCTCAACGCTGCGCGTCTACCAATTCCGCCACGACCGCATATTCGATTGTTCCGAGCACCTTCCGGCGTCGAGGCGCCCCATGTAGCAAAAGGAATTTGGGGGCGCAAGAGCCGAAATTGCAATAATTCACAGGCAGGCGATTTTTCTTCTGTCCCCCCTGTGGACAGTCGTCACAGCGGCCCGTCGGTCCGCATCGGACGGATCTCGGGAGCTCGCATCAGAACCTCGGTGATGGAAATGCCGATCCGTTCCCCCAAAAGCACCACCTGACCCTTTGCGACCAGCGTGTTGTTGGCGTAGATCTTGACGTCGTCGTCTTCGGAAACGTCGAGATCGATCACCGCGCCGCGGCCCATTCGCAGAAGCTGATGCACCGGCATTTCGGATTCGCCGAGCACCACGGAAATATCGACGTTGATCTCATCAAAGGTGGTCATCAGACACTTGAATCCTTAAATAGGGCGATACCCGCCAGCGCTGCACCATACCACGGCAAGGCAAGCCAGCTCAAAAAACAAAGAAGTTTCTTCCACATGTCAGCAGTCGATCGAGACGCCCTTTCCTTGAGTTTCCTGCCCAATCCGGGCTTCGGGCCGGTGGAATGGAAGATTTCCGACGAACTCGTCGACTATGAGAGTGCTCTTGAGGAAATGGACGAGCGGGTGCGGAGAATCATTTCCGGAGAAGCCCCGGAACTTGTCTGGCTGCTGGAGCACCCGCCTCTCTACACCGCCGGCACCAGTGCCGACGAAAGCGATCTGGTGTCCCCCGACCGGTTTCCGGTCTATCACACCGGCCGCGGCGGACAGCACACGTATCATGGCCCGGGCCAGCGGGTTGCCTATGTCATGCTCGACCTGCAACGGCGGCAGAAAGACATCCGCGCCTTCGTCTCCGCGCTGGAAGCCTGGATCATCAACACACTCTGGAACTACCATATCCGGGGTGAGCGCCGGGAAGACAGGGTCGGTGTCTGGGTTCGCCGCCCCGACCGGGGCGCAAATGTGGAAGACAAGATCGCCGCCATCGGCATACGTGTCCGCAAATGGGTGACCCTTCACGGCATCAGCTTCAACGTCGAACCGGACCTGGAGCATTTTTCCGGCATCGTTCCTTGCGGCATCTCCGAACATGGGGTCACCAGCCTGGTGGACCTCGGCATTCCGGTCACCATGGCCGAAAACGACAGTGTCCTGCGCGCGGAATTCGAGAAGATTTTCGGGGAGACGGCCTCGCTTTGATTTGACCATCCGATCAAATTAAAGAAAATGGTATTGTCAAATCATTAGAAGTTTTTCTTATCGTTACTTCTGACAATATTTGACAAAAACTCCGAAAATTTCATGAAGTAATGTAGATTTATATCCCCGAAAGCACATCTCATTTAACTTTCCTTCATTTTACTGAGCCAATACGCGTTCAAACGTCTCAAAAACGGGAATCCAGAACGTGTTCAAGGCTCTCTCAGGTCGCTCTCCCAGAAGCGTCATCACCAAAATTCTTCTGGCGGCAGCGGCCGTCATCGTGGTGATCTTTGCCGGTTTCGGCCTCTTCAACGATACGCTTCAGCGCAATGCCAAGACTGATGAAGTGCGTGACTACATGACAGGTGTCGGCCGGTCGGAAGTAAATATCGTCACCAACTGGTTCGAAGCCCGCCTTCTCCTTGTGAAGGAGACCGCCGAGCGGATCGCACGCCAGCCGGATGTGACCCCCGAGTTTTTCGACCTCAAGACCCTGACGGAAAACTTCAGCGCGACCTACTTTGGCGCGCAGGAAAACGGCAGCTTCAACATGTGGCCACCGGCAGATCTCCCCGACGATTATGACCCGCGTGTGCGCCCCTGGTACAAGGACGCCGTGGCAAAGGGCGGCCAAACCATCACCGCGCCTTATCAGGATGCCTCCACCGGCAACCTTATCGTGACAGCGGCCATGCCGGTGACTACGGGCGGCACCCTCGCAGGTGTCGTCGGCGGCGACTTCGACATCACCTATCTGGCGGACATGCTTGCCGAATCCGATATGGGCGGCATGGGATACGTGTTCGTGACCGATTCAGCCGGAACCATTCTCATCCACCCGGACAGCGGCATGATCTCCAAGCCGATTACCGAACTCTTCCCGGACCAGCCGGTCAACATCAGCAACGAGCCGCAATATGTCGCGAACGCCAAGGGCGACCGCATCGTCCAGTTCGTTCCCGTCACCGGGCTTCCCGTCGACTGGCAGATCGGGCTGTCGATCGACCGCAATGCAGCCTATGCAAGCCTTAGCAGCTTCCGCTATTCGGCCATTATTGCCACCGCTGTGGCGACCGTGCTGATGCTCGTGATCCTGGGCACTCTGTTCCAGGCGCTGCTCGCCCGCCCGCTTGCCTCTGTCACCCGCTCCATGGCCGAGATCGCTGACGGCAACCTGGACGTCACAGTACAGGGACTTGAGCGTTCCGACGAGATCGGATCGATTGCAAGCGCTGTCGAGGTCTTCAAGACCAACGGCCGGGAACAACGCCGCCTGGAGGCCGAGCGCGAGGCGGAACGCGACGCCAAGCAACGCCGCTCGGAGGCAGTCGATGAATTGCTCGGCGACTTCAACCAGGAAATCCGCAGCGTTCTGGAAACGGTTTCCGGCGCAACCCAGGAGCTGGAACGGACCGCAAGGGAACTGGCGGAAACCTCGGAAAAGAGTTCCAGCGATGCCGAAACTGCAGCCAGAACGTCCGGCGACACGGCTTCCAATGTGCGCTCGGTCGCAGCGGCCTCCGAGGAACTGACCTCATCGATTGCCGAGATCGCGCGCCGTGTTGAAGAACAGGCCTCGATTTCCGGCAAGGCTTCCAACGCCGCCTCACAGACCGACGAAACCGTCCGGACGCTGGTGGCGACCACGGACCGGATCAGCCAGATCGTCAGCCTGATCAACGACATCGCCGCCCAGACAAACCTTCTGGCGCTCAATGCAACCATCGAGGCGGCCCGTGCCGGGGAAGCCGGCAAGGGCTTTGCGGTCGTGGCCTCGGAAGTGAAGTCGCTAGCCACCCAGACGGCAAGTGCAACCGAGGAAATCGCCACCCAGATCCAGGCGATGCAATCCGTTTCCAATCAGGCGGCCGACGCGATCAAGGACATTGCCAATGTGATTGCCGAAATGTCCGAAATCTCGCAGGACATTTCCGTCTCCGTCGAGCAGCAGAGCCTTGCAACGACCGAGATTTCGCGAAACGTCAACGAGGTATCCACCGGCACCGACGCCATCTCCGAGACCATCATTCAGGTCTCCAGCGGCGCGCAGTCGACCGGCCGCAACGCCGCCGATGTGCTGTCGACGGCAGAATCGCTCTCCGTCCAGGCGGAAAACCTCAGGACAAAGGTCGACGGGTTCTTCGACGGCATCCGCGCGGCCTGACCGGCGAACTGAAGGCTGAAGAACAGATCAGGAGACGGCGGACCGGAAGGTCCGCCGTTTTCGTTCAGGAAAGCGTTTCCAGGAAGGCTTTCAGCCGGGTCATGCCACCCGGCGCCCAACCGAGCACCTTCAGCTTGCCCGGTTCCATCACCCCCACCGGTCCGGCGCCACGTCCCGGCAGGTTTGCGGTCATCCCCTTGACCCCGGCGTAGAGCTTCAGGAGATCCTGCCGGTCGAGCAGCAGATCCGAGACATTGTAGACCTCATAATCCGTTCCTTCCCCCGGCCGCTTTTCCAGAACCAGGGCCACCGCATCGGCCAGATCGTCCCCATGCACTTCGGTGCCGAGCCGGGGCGCGATTTTTCTGCCCTCTACAAATGCCTCGAACAGATCGGACCACTTGTGAACGCTCTGTCCCGGCGGACAGCCGTAAATCCCGGTCGCCCGCAGAGAAGTGCCGCAGAACCCGTCGTCGCAAAGAGATTCAAGTGCCTGCTCGCAAACCAGCTTGACCTGACCGTAGAGTGTGTCGGGCCGGGTTTCGGCGTTTTCCGTCAAAACCGCCCAATTGCCGGTATCGGAATAGACGGCACGGCTGGACAGAAACACGCAATGCCTGATCCCGGCTGATTTCGCCGCTTCGAACAGGCGGACGGTTCCTTCCGCGTTGCGTGCTATGAAACCGTGCGGGTCGTCGCCTTCCCCGCCCCGGTATTTTCCCGGAACATGGGAAAAGGCGCAGTGAACAAGCGCATCGGCCACCGGCAGACTGACGGAGGTGTCGGAGAGATCCCATTCCTGAAACCCGGTTCCCGCCTGCGCGGGCGGCGTCCGTCCCATCAGTGTCAGCTCATGTCCGTCGTTTGACAGCCTGGACGCAATGAAGCGGCCAAGCGTGCCGCTGGCGCCCGTTATAAGAAAGTGCATTCACGAAGCCTGTTGATTCGCCCATTCCCGCGGACCGGGCAGAGTGGCCAGATCGTAGGGGATGCCGTCCCCTGTTGCAAAGGCCTGCCACAGGTCTATCAACGGCTTCAGGCGTTCCGATTTCTCGTGCCCGATTTGCCAAGGTTTCTCGTACTGGAAATGGAGGATGTGAATCCGGCTCCAGTCCCAGAGGTCCGGCAGGTTGAACCAGACATATTGCAGCATGTTGTAGAAAACCGGCAGGCCGTGCCAGTCGGGGAAAAAGCTCTCCAGAAAGGTCTGGTCCGTGCGCCGCCAGAACACCTCCGGCTGATCCAGCCGTTCCATCATGGCCTGATAAGTCGGAACATCGGGCACTGCCGTAAAGACACCGCTGTTCATGCGGTGAAAGTCCGCGAGGCTTTCATAGACATTCGGCGCCGCGCAGAACTCCGGATAGCCGAACAGCTTGTCGCAATTCTTCAGAACCAGCGCATCCGCATCGATGAAGACGACCTTTTCGTAGTCGGTGAGTTGCCACAATCGCAGTTTCACGAAATTGTCGAGTGGTGTGTGGAAGACCGGCTTTCCGCCCTTTGTAAAAGGTGCGGCTTTGTGCAATCGCCCACGCTCGTGGCGCTCGTTGAAAGCCTCCGATGTCGGCAACCGCGCGCAGCGCCCGAGCCGCGGCTTGAACGCCCGCAGAACCGATAGGTCTTCCTCGTCAACGCCCGGCGTATAGAGCACGACAAGATCGGCCTGCGTGCCCGTGCGCCGCAACGAGCGCAGCAGTGCCGAGGCGCCCAGCACATAGTCCCGGTTCGTAACCAGGGTGACATAGGCAAGGGAACTGGCGGGCGCCCTGTCGAACTTGGGAGCATCACCCATCGGCCAGCCTCAGGAGACCGACTTCAGCCGGGGATGTTCCGGATCGCGCTCGATCTCTTCGGCGATCTCCTTCGTCCAGGCGGAGACTGCCGGCACCCGGCTGCGGTCCACCCGGTAGGCATAGGCCTTGGCCACATCCATCACTTCGCTTAAGAGGCCGTCCTTCAGGGTGATCGGATCCAGCCCCAGGTCCAGGAATTGCCTGTTTTCGACCACGAGATCGTTTTCCGCAGCCTCCTTGCGCGGGTTCGGCAGATAGGCCACCTTCGCGCCGGTGAGGCGCGAGATCAGTTCGGCCAGATCGCGGACCCGGTGGGTCTCCGTCATCTGGTTGAACACCTTGACCCTGTCGCCCTTGGCAGGCGGGTTGTTCAACGCGAGTTCGATGCAGCGCACCGAATCCTGAATATGAATGAAAGCCCTTGTCTGGCCGCCCGTGCCATGAACCGTCAGCGGATAACCGATGGCCGCCTGGATGAGAAAACGATTGAGAACCGTGCCGTAATCGCCGTCATAGTCGAAGCGGTTGATGAGCTGCTTGTGGCGCAGCGTCTGCTGTGTGTGCGTGCCCCAGACGATACCCTGGTGCAGATCGGTGATCCTGAGACCGTCATTCCTGGCGTAGAACTGGAAGAGCAGCTGATCCAGGCACTTGGTCATGTGATAGATCGAACCGGGGTTGGCCGGATAAAGGATCTCCTGCGCTGCCTTGTCCCCGCTCAGCGTTTCGACATCGACACTCAGATAACCTTCGGGAATGGCCGCTCCGACGCTGGAATAACCGTAGACGCCCATGGTCCCGAGATGGATCAGATGCGCATCCAGATCCAGTTCCACCATGGCATTCAGCAAATGATGGCTGGCGTTGACGTTGTTGTTGACCGTGTAGTTCTTGTGCTGGTCCGACTTCATCGAATAAGGCGCGGCGCGCTGTTCGGCGAAGTGGATGATCGCATCCGGCCGGTTGTCGGACAGCCAGGCCTTGAAGACCTCGTAGTCCCTGGCGATGTCGATCAGGTGGAAGTGAATGGTGTTGCCGGTTTCCTGCTTCCAGATGCGCGTGCGTTCCTGGATCGAATCCATCGGTGTCAGCGACTGTACGCCAAGCTCCGCGTCGATCCACCGGCGGCTGAGGTTATCGATGATATGAACTTCGTGTCCCTTGTCGGAGAGATGCAGGGACGTGGGCCAACCGACAAAACCATCACCCCCCAGGATCGCAATCTTCACAAGAAATCTCCTTTGGTTCGCAAATTCGCACGAGCCGAAACGGCTCCGATTGTTTCACATGTGAGACCAGATCATTGCGATAATTCAATGACAACTCAACTCCGAACTGACCGATTGATATCATTGGGGTCAGCCAAGGTCCTCGCCCTCCTCGCAGGAACCGGGAGGTTACACCGTGCCGCGAACGTCAAAGGAACCGGACACGGGTTCGGCCGGTTCCAGATCCTTGATGGTGCTCACTCGTGCGAAGGAAGGTCCCACCCAGAGCGCGTCCATCATTTCCACCACAGTGTCCGAAGGTCCGCTCAGGACGGTCTCGACGTCGCCGTTCTTAAGGTTCCGGACCCAGCCGGACAGGCCGCGCGCCACAGCTTCGTCGGCGCACCAGGCTCTGTAGCCGACCCCTTGCACCCGGCCTTGAATAAGCAGGTGTACGGTCAAAGGATCCTTCGTCATCCGTTTCTCCGTGGCAGTCTTGGAAGCTCAGCTTATTGCAAGTCCACAAAAACGGAAATGTCTTCCACCGGCCAGGAAAGCCCGTCTCATGCTTCCGCTGAGAGCGAAGCCCGTCGGGACGCACGTTTCTGCTCGTCCGCCATGACCAGCAGGGATGCGCCGACGATGACGATCGCTCCTGGCCAGAAGGCTCCGGAAGGGGCAAACCCGAAGGCGAAGAAGCCGACTGCGATGTTGAGCGGGAGCTTCAAGTGGTCGAAGGGCTGCACGAAGGCGGCATCGGCCTTTTGATAGGCAAGTGTCAGGAGATAGTTCGCCAGAACCGTCAGGAGACCGGCCCCGACGAGAAGCCAGAGCGCTTCGCCGGAAAGCATGAGCCCCCCGTCGCCCAGAGCCAGGAGCGCGTTGACCGGCGTCAGCAGCAACAGAAGATAGAGCGTGATGGAATCGGCCTGCTCGGTCTCCGCCAGCTTTTTCGTCACCAGCGATGTCCCTGCCCAGAAGGCAGCTGCTGCCACCGGCAGAATGCCGCCCCAGGTAAAGGTCTCGTTCCAGGGGGCGAGAATCACCATGCCACCCGCGAACCCGGCAACAGTTGCCAGCCAACGCGTCAGCCCCACCCGTTCGCCGAAAAACAGTTTGGCACCGATGATGACGAAAAACGGCGACGTCATGACCAGGGCGATTGCCTGCCAGATCTCGACCCGTGCGAGACCGGCCACCCACATCTGAATGCCGATCACAGCAAGCGCGCCCCTCAGGAGGTGCAGCCCGATCTGCCGGGTTTTCAGGGCAGAGCGCCCGCGGCGCAGCACCCATGGCAAGGCAAAGAGAAGGCCCAGCGCGTATTGCCAGAAAGCGGCGGATGTCGAGCTGACGCCGAGCTTCATGGTCGAGGCCTGCAAGGCGCCGTTGACAAGGGCAAAGGAGGCTCCTGCCCCGATCATGGCAAGAGCGGCCAGCAGAGGTTTATGAGATGGTTTGTTCAGGTTGGCGGCCATGTCCGAGCTCCGTTCCGGTTGACGTTCCAGAACAGTCTCAAAAGACACGCACCCGCAGCCTCGAAAGAGGCAACGGCCAAGTTCTCTCTCATCCGGACTTTCAGGCTCCTTCCCGCAGGAAGGACCGCCATAACCGTCGGCTCCGGTCTCTCACCGGATCTGCTGACCCCTGGAATTCCAATTGGACCTCCAGGGCGCTCGCGGGCTCCAGGTTTCCCTGATACCGCCGGTGGGGAATTTCACCCCGCCCCGAGAACTGCTCTCTAAGGGTTTCAGTATCCCTGAAATGATCTGGATGCAATAGAGGAAGAATGCCGTTCGTTACGGCGAAGGCCCGTCAGGCCATGCAGACCCGGTTTCTGCCAGCCTGTTTGGCGCAGTAAAGCGCATCATCAGCCCTGGCAATGGTCTGGCTGATCTTCTCGCCGTCTGCAACGCTCGCCCCCCCGATGCTGACGCGCATGGGGATGAGATGCTCTCCGTGCATGTGGGGCGTGGTTTCGATGGCCTCTCGAATGCGCTCGGCAATTGTGAAGGCGTCATCGAGGCCGCAGTCTTCCAGAAGACAATAGAACTCCTCGCCCCCGGCTCTTGCAAAAATGTGAGGCGCTTGAAGCACG
>NZ_JBNKYW010000237.1:0-4259 GCF_050301095.1 Roseibium sp. | reverse complement strand
ATCTACAGGCGGCTGGACCCGACGGGTCCCCGCATGAAAGCCTTTCTGGACACGGTCCCGCGCGGCAATAAACGCACCGTCGATTTTATTGTCGAACTGAACGAAAGAGTGTCGCGGGAGGTCGGCTATGTCATCCGGATGGAAGCCGGCGTGCAGACGCCGGAGGAAACCTTCGAAAAGGGTACCGGTTCGTGCCGCGACTCGAGCTGGCTGCTGGTCCAGGCCCTGCGCCATCTCGGCTTTGCCGCCCGTTTCGTTTCCGGCTATCTGATCCAGCTTAAGCCGGATCTTGAAGCCCTGGACGGCCCGTCCGGAACCGACCACGATTTCACCGACCTGCACGCCTGGGCCGAGGTCTATCTTCCCGGCGCAGGCTGGATCGGACTGGACCCGACCTCGGGTCTTTTGACGGGCGAGAGCCATATCCCGCTGGCCGCGACACCGCATTATGCCAATGCTGCCCCGATCGTCGGCATGGCGAGCAAGGCGGAAGTCGACTTCTCCTTCGACATGAAGGTTGCAAGGGTCGCCGAACATCCGCGCATCACCAAGCCGTTTTCCGACGAAGCATGGAGTGCGCTGAACGACCTTGGAGAGAAGGTCGACCGGATCCTCGCCCAGGAGGACGTCCGTCTGACCATGGGCGGCGAGCCGACGTTCGTCTCGATCGACGATTTTGAATCGGAGGAATGGAACACCGATGCCGTCGGCCCGACGAAACGGGAGAAGGCCGACACGCTGATCCGCCGCCTGCGCGAGCGCTTCGCACCCGGCGGCTTTCTGCACTACGGGCAAGGCAAATGGTACCCGGGTGAGACCCTGCCCCGCTGGACCTATTCCCTTTATTGGCGCAAGGACGAAAAACCGATCTGGCACGATCCGGACCTGATCGCCGAGGAAGGCCAGAAGACCGGGGCCGACGCTGAAAAGTCGGAAGCCCTGCTGCAGCAGATCGCGAGGCGTCTGGACCTCGAACCGGACTATGTCGTGCCTGCCTATGAAGACCCGGCGGTCTGGCTGGTTAAGGAAGCCAACCTGCCGGCAAATGTCACCCCGGGAAATTCCGAACTGGAGGATGCCGAGGCCCGCCACCGGATTGCCCGCGTCTTCGACCGGGGGCTCACCTCGCCGTCCGGCCATGTCCTGCCCATCCAGCGCTGGCAGTCGAGAGCCTCCGGTCATCGCTGGCGGTCGGAACATTGGAAACTGCGCCGCAAGGTCCTGTTCCTGGTTCCGGGCGACAGTCCGGTCGGCTACCGCATTCCACTGGAATCCCTGCCCCACGTGCCGCCTGCGCAATACCCCTATACCAACATCGTCGATCCGACCGTGCCCAGGGACCCGCTGCCGGACTTCCCGGTCGGGCCGGCTCCGGACCGCAGGCAGGATGTTGCGCATTTCACGGCAGGTGGCGCCCGGCAGGAACGACAGGAACAGAGCCTGCCGGACAGTGAAATCGGCGACAGCGCGGTCCGAACCGCCCTGTCGGTCGAACCGCGCGACGGCCGCCTCTGTGTGTTCATGCCTCCGGTGGAGAAGGTCGAGGACTATCTGGAGCTGGTCGCGGCGGCGGAAACCGCTGCAGCGGACCTTGGCCTGCCGGTCCATATCGAGGGCTACCCGCCGCCGCCGGACCCGCGCATGAACGTCATCCGGGTCGCCCCGGATCCTGGCGTCATCGAGGTCAATATCCACCCCGCGTCAAACTGGAACGAGTGCGTAGCCATCACTGAAGGTGTCTACGAGGAAGCACGCCAGTCTCGCCTCGGCGCCGACAAGTTCATGATCGACGGCAAGCACACGGGCACCGGCGGCGGCAATCATGTCGTGGTCGGCGGGGAGACACCGCTCGACAGTCCGTTCCTGCGCCGCCCGGATCTCTTGCGCAGCCTGATCCTGCACTGGCAGCGGCATCCGAGCCTGTCCTATCTCTTTTCCGGCCTCTTCATCGGCCCGACCTCGCAGGCCCCGCGCGTCGACGAGGCCCGGCATGACGGGCTCTACGAGCTGGAAGTCGCCCTTTCCCGGATCCACCGACCGGATGAAGGTCCGCCCCCGTTCCCGTGGCTGGTCGACCGGCTGCTCCGAAACCTGCTGGTGGACGTAACCGGCAATACCCACCGGGCCGAAATCTGCATCGACAAGCTCTATTCGCCCGATGGCCCGACCGGCCGCCTTGGCCTCATCGAATTCCGCGGCTTTGAAATGCCGCCCGACCCGCGCATGAGCCTTGCCCAGCAATTGCTGCTGAGGGCCCTGATCGCCCGGCTGTGGCAGCATCCGCTCTCCGGCAACCTGACCCGCTGGGGCACGGCGCTGCACGACCGCTTCATGCTGCCGCACTATGTCTGGGCCGATTTCCTGGACGTGCTCCGGGATCTGGAGCATCACGGTTTTTCCATGCGCCCTGAGTGGTACGAGGCCCAGGCGGAATTCCGTTTCCCCTTCTGCGGCGAGATCGAGGTGGAGGGCGTTCACCTGGAGCTGCGCCAGGCGCTGGAGCCCTGGCATGTTCTGGGCGAGACCGGTGCCATCGGCGGCACGGTCCGCTACACGGACAGCTCGACCGAGCGTCTTCAGGTGAAGCTGACAACCAGCGATCCGGACCGCTACCTCGTCACCTGCAACCGCCGCATGATGCCGTTGCGCAAAACCGAGACGAACGGTGTCGCCGTCGCCGGTGTGCGCTACAAGGCCTGGCAGCCGGCCATGGCGCTTCATCCCGTGCATCCGGTGGATGCGCCGCTGACCTTCGACATCTTCGACCGCTGGAGCGGACGGGCAGTCGGCGGCTGCGTCTATCACGTGGCCCACCCGGGAGGGCGCAATTACGAGACGTTCCCGGTCAACAGCAACGAAGCGGAAGCGCGGCGGCTGGCACGGTTCGAACCTCATGGACACACGCCCGGGCTCTATGTTCCGGAAACGGAGCGGCCGCACCCCGAGTTTCCGTTGACCTTGGACCTCAGACGACCGCAAGATGTCTGAAAGGCCACGGGCAGGAACAGGTGAATGCGTTTGGACGAAACGGCAGACTCTTCTGACCTATTCAACGGATTGCTGAAATCCTACCGCCCGTTTCCCGGTGTATCGGACGAACTTCTGAACCCGGACGGCGGGGTTCGTCCGGTGTGGCGGCCGTTTCTTCAGCACCTGGCCTCACTGGCGCCGGAAGAGGTCGGAGACCGTTTCGCCCGGGGCAACCAGTATCTCAACGACGCCGGCGTCTATTTCCGCCAATACGGTCAGGACGGCGCCAATGAGCGGGAATGGCCGCTCAGCCACATTCCGGTGATCATTGCCGAAGACGACTGGCAGGTCATCGTGGACGGATTGATCCAGCGCGCGGAACTGCTGGAAGGGGTGGTCGCCGATCTTTACGGTGAAAACCGCCTGGTGGCAGAAGGATATGTGCCCGCGAGCCTGATCGCGAAAAGCCCGGAATGGCAGCGCCCTCTCGTCGGCATCACACCTAAGTCCGGCCACTTCCTGCATTTTCTGGCCTTCGAGATCGGCCGGGGACCGGACGGTACCTGGTGGGTGCTCTCCGACCGGGCGCAGACCCCTTCCGGAGCCGGGTTCGCGCTGGAAAACCGGGTCGCGACCGGCCGGGTCTTCAACGAGTTCTTCGCACGGGCGAATGTTCACCGGCTCGCAGGGTTCTTCCGCCGCTTCCGCGACCATCTGGTCGACCTGCGGGGCGAGACAGACAGCCGGGTCTCGATCCTGACGCCCGGGCCGCTGAACGACACCTATTTCGAACACGCCTATATCGCCCGCTATCTCGGTTTCATGTTGCTGGAGGGCGAAGATCTCACCGTTCATAACGGCAGGCTGATGGTGCGCACCGTTGCCGGACTGAAGCCCGTCAGCGTCTTGTGGCGGCGCATGGACGCGGCCTGGACCGATCCGGTCGAGCTGGAAGAAAGTTCCCATATCGGAACGGCCGGCCTTGTGCAGGCGGTCCGGGAGGGCTCCGTCACCATGGTCAACGCGCTCGGCACGGGCATTCTGGAAACCCGTGCCCTGTTCGCCTTTCTGCCACGCATCAGCGAGCATTTGCTCGGCGAGGCGCTGAAGCTGCCCAATGTCGCCACATGGTGGTGCGGAGAAGAACGGACGCGCGACTACGTGAAAGAACATGCCGAAAAGATGATGTTCAGCCCGGCGCTATCGACAGCGCTGCCTTTCGCGTCCGCGCAGACCGATTTTCTGGGACAGGACTTCAACAAGTTCCACAAGGGTATTCTGGAGACCTG
>NZ_JBNKYW010000236.1:0-4684 GCF_050301095.1 Roseibium sp. | reverse complement strand
CAGATGAATGGCGCAGGAAATCCGAAAGCCCTGCAGTTTGCCCATGAGCCGGTCGGCGTCGGTGAGGCCTGACTGTTCCATTCCTGTTCCCCATCCCTGATGCAATGAAACAGGATCGGCCCCGTTGCCTGTGAAGCTTCTCATGACCTGCGACGAGAACGATAGCAGATACTCGTGCCCTTGAAACCAGCTGAGGTGCATGCCCCAATGAGGGGCAGGCGGTCGCCGGTTCGAAGTCCTAAATCGACGTCAGGGCGGGTCCTTCGTCCGGTTCCCCTCCAGACGTCTCCGGCGAGGCTATTGTCCCCGGGCCTCGGAGTGATACCCTGAACGACAGGATCGGTTGAAGCGGAACAGGAGCCATGACACTCCTCTTTGACAACCATCGTCAGACCCTCAAGGTGCGGTGCCTGATGTGGGGGATCTTCGCTGCCGGACTGGCGGCTCTCTATGCCGGCTGGAGCATTTTTCAGACCCTCGGGCTGGCGCCGGGGGACGGTGGCGTGCTGCGCCCGGTCGGCGAACGTCTTGCCTTCGGTGCCGGTGTCGCACTGTTGGGGATCGCCGGTATCGCCGGCATGATGCTCTTTGCTTCGCTCTATGCCGTGACGTTGTCACGCCAGGGCGAGCGGATAGAGATCGAAACCCTGACCCTGTCCGGAATTGGCCGCAGGCACTTCAGCTTCGATGTCTCGGAGGTCGGGGAAGCCGCGTATCACCATGGCCGCATGAAACGCGGCATTGCAACGGACGAAGACGTTGCTATGTACGACGGCATTGACGCACCCTGGATCACAATGCGTGTCGCCGGCCGGCGGCTGCCTTTCATCCTCGACCTGCAGGCGGAAATCATCGAGATCGTGCCGCTGACACTGCTCGCCGAGGGGGCGGTTACGGACTGGCAGAATGACCCGGGGTGAGAGCCATCCGGCATGTCTGTTAGGTTTGGCTGTTGTTGTGCTGCAAGAAGACCAGCGAATGCCGTGCATTGCCGGAGACCGGAAAGTCAGCGGCTGCTTCCGGAGCGAATGATCTCCGCGATTTTCGTGTAACCACGGGCTTCCGCGTGTTGAAGCGGTGTTACACCGTCGCGATCCGGGATCGAGGCATCCGCTCCGGCTTCAATCAGCGCCCGGACGGTGGCGATATGATCCGGACCGCCGTCGCCCAGGATTACGGCTTCGATCAGGGCCGTCCAGCCGAGGTTGTTGACGTGGTCGAGCGGAGCACCGCCGGCAATCAGATGCCGAACGACCTCGTGGTGTCCGAGATGAGCCGCTGCGATCAGGGCGGTTCCGTCATAGACGCTGGTGACAAGATCGGGTCGATTGCCCAGCTCGATCGCAAGCGCCACCATGTCCGGATCGTTCGCGACGGCAGCAATGGTCACGACGTCATAGATCTGGCTATCCAGCGCATTCATGTCGGCACCGGCGTCTGCGAGGGCCCGCAGGGCGTCGTCATGGGAGGCAAAGGCCGCGACATGGGCGGGTGTGCGGCCTGCCTGGTCCCGGGCGTTCAGATCGGCGCCTTTCGCGGCAAGCTGCCGGATGGCCGGAACGTCTCCTTCCTGCGCCGCACGGTGCAAGCCGTCGTAACGGGCGATCTCTGACGGGGACGGAGGGGTCTGGGCCTGGACGGTGGTTGCAGTGACAATCGCCAAAACGGCAAGAAAGCGCTTCATCGCCGGAACTCCCTGCTGGCGACGGCCTGCCCTGGAAGGCAAGCCGTCTCGTGGTCGAATGATTATTCGGCGCCGATCGCGTCGAGCCCGGTCCGGGCACAAACTGCGTCGATATCGCCGGAAGGGGCGCCGCCGACGCCGATACCACCGACCAGCGCGCCGCCGATGCGGATCGGCAGGCCGCCCGCCTGGATCACCAGCCGGTCGTCCATGTCGCGCAGGCCGTCGTTCTGCGGGTTCTTGCCGATGAACCCGGCGAGACCGGCCGTTTCACGCCCCATGCTGGCAGAGGTGAAGGCCTTGCCTGTGCTGCTGCCGACAGTGTGCGGCCCGGCATTGTCGGCACGCAGGACGACTTTCGTCACACCGCTGCGCGCAACGATGGCAACGCTCACATTGTGGCCTTCCGCCGCGCAGGCGTCGAGCGCTGCGTGGGCAGCCTTCTGGGCCATGTCCAGCGGCAGGTACGGTGCGGTGGGCAGGTCCTGCGCGAACCCCGAAACCGGTGTGAACAGGGCGGCGATGAGTGTCAGTTTGCGAAGCATGTCGCTCCTCCTTCGTTGTGATGGAGCGAAGATAACCCTTGGCCGGATTATCGTGTATTCGTAGACCTTGCAGAGAATACCGTAGTTCTACGGAGAGCGTTGGCCTTCAAGCCACAGCCGCGTCAGTTCCGCCGCCGATGTAGTCCCCGCCTTGGCGCCGATGGCGGAACGATGACTGTCAACGGTTCGGGGCGAGAGTTTGAGGGTCTCGGCGATCTGCCGTGTGGTCAGCCCCTTCGCGATCATCTCCAGAACCTGCCTTTCCCGAACCGTGAGCTGTTCCAGCAGGCGCCGGACTTCGTCGGTTTCCAGGGCCCTGCGGCTCTGGTTCTCCAACTCCGAATGCCCCCTCTGGATCGCGTCGATCAGATCCTGCTCGTCGACCGGTTTGCTCAGGAAGTCGATGGCACCGTTCCGGAAGGCGCGGCGACAGGCCTCGATGTCGCCGTGGCCGCTGATCACGATGGTCGGCCAGGTAACGCCGCTTTCCAGCAGACGTTCCTGCAGTTTGAGACCGGAGATAACCGGCATACGGATGTCGAGGATCAGGCAGCCGGGCGCGAGCGTGCCGAGTGTGCTCAAAAACGCTTCGGGCGAGGCAAATCCACGAACGTCGATGCCGATGGTTCGCAAGAGCAGGGACAGGGCGTTGCGCACGGCGTCGTCGTCATCCACCAGATAGACAGGCCAGGTCATTCGGCGGCATCCTTCACATCGCCGCCCGCATCGCGAAGGGTGAGGCGAAACACTGTCTTCTCACGATCCTCGACCAGGGAAAGCTCCCCGCCCATGCGCTCCGTGAGCCTGCTGCAAAGGGCAAGACCGAGGCCGGTTCCATCCGGCTTGCCGGTCACGAAGGGCTCGAACAGACGGGGCCTGAGGTCCGCGGGCACCCCGGGGCCGGAATCGCTCACGTCGATATGGATGGTCTTGCCCGCGCGGCTTGCGGAAATCGTGACCAGGTGGTCACGGCTGCCGGACGCCGCTTCAATCGCATTCCTGGCAAGGTTGAAAATGACCTGTTCAAGTTCAACCGGGTCTGCCCTGACGCTCAATTCGAGGCCTTCCAGACCGGTTTGCATTTGAACGCCCGCCCGGTCGGCCTCCATTTTCAGCAATTGTTCGACGCCACGAACGGCATCACTGACGGAGGTGGTTTGTGAAGTCGAGGAACGTGGCCGGGTCCAGTTGCGGAGCCTGTCGAGAATGGCAGAGGCTCGTTTCGCCTGACCGGCGATGTCGTTGAGGACGGGAGCAACATCATCAGCACCCGCACGTGTCGCCAGATGCCGTCCGGCCTGGGCCTGGCTCAGGATTGCCGTGAGCGGTTGCGTCAGTTCATGTGCCATGCCGCTGGCCATTTCACCAAGGGCATTCACACGCAAGGCATGGGCGAGCCTGACTTCCTGCGCGCTCAACTGAGCCCGCTTTTCCGCCTGCCGTGCGCGCATGAACTGCCGCAGTCCGAGAAACGCTGCCATGTAGAGCAGCGAAGCAACCGCCATGATTGCAAGGAGCTGTCCCGGCGGGAACAGATCCGTCAGGCCGGGGGATATCCCCGCTTCCATAATCAGGGGCTGTGATGAGCTTCCGAGCACTTTCCTGAACTGTGTCTGCGACGGTGAGGACCCGCCGACAAGATTGTGGCCATCGGGCAGCAGCAGCCGTTTCGATACTGAGGGCCGTGCCCAGAAAGCGCTGTCGGAGTTCAGAAGTTCACCGGCATCGACCTGCAGCGCCAGTCCGAAACGGGCCTGGTCGCTGTTCGGGCTCCGCTTGACGAGAAGGTAGCGCTCCGGTGTATCGGGCAGCGACAGCAACACGAGCTTGCCGGTGGAACTGCGTGCTGCGTTCCGGATCTGCGGAGCCAGGTCTGCGTTGACATTGGTCCGGCTCGACAGGAGCGTGGCCGGCGAGTTCAGGGACACCAGGTCGACGGCTTCGATGCGAGGGTAGAAACGCAGAATCGTGTGAGCGACGTCCAGAAAAAGGTCCGGCCGCTCGTCAGTGCCGGCAACGGCGAGGGCGGACAGGGAGGTCAGATGGGCGTCATGCTGATCGGCCCTTTGCGAAGCCTGCCGGTGCAGCGCATTTGCTTCGGACTGCAGTTCGCCCAGGAGCCGCTGCCGCTCATTGAGCGCCGACGACCCGGCGATAACCGCCAGGAGCAGCACCCAGCCGAGGAAAAACCAGCGCAGTGCTTGTGAGGGGGAAGATTTCGAGCTGTTGGATTTCATTCAGGCCAATCTAGTCGCATTCGGGACTGGCGGAAACAAAAACAGCCTGCGGACTTCCGGACTTCCAGTGCCGCCAGCCGGAAAGCCTGCGTTTCCCAGCCGGACTGCGGCATGATGCCGGCGTCCGGCTGTCGCCTTCACAGGTCATGCGGTCAGTGCCGCACGCCGCTCGGCCCGTGCCTGAGAAAATGCCATTGACCGTAGCTGTCGTTCAGATC